>ONXO01000098.1 GCA_900321795.1 uncultured Eubacteriales bacterium | reverse complement strand
ATTACTTTTCCTATTTGTGAAGCTGCTCCAGTTGAAGTTGGTATTATATTTTGAGAAGCTGCTCTTCCACGGCGAGTATATATTCCCTTTTTATGTGATATATCAAGCGTTTCTTGGTCATTTGTCATGGCATGTACGGTGCACATAAATCCAGTTTTTACTTTAAAGTTGTCATTTAATACTTTTAAAACAGGAGCTAGGCAGTTAGTCGTACATGAAGCTGCTGATATTATTTGATCTTCGCTATTTAAAATATTATCATTTACTCCATAAACGATAGTCTTGCATTCATCTTTAGCTGGAGCGCTTATTATTACTTTTTTGGCACCTGCTTCTATATGCGCATAAGCTTTTTCTTTAGAAGTAAATACTCCTGTGCATTCTAAAACAACGTCAACATCTAATTCTTTCCATGGAAGACTATGCGGATCACTTTCAGAAAATATTTTTATAGCTTTTCCATTTACTAATATTTTATCTTTTTCATATCCTACTTTGGATGAAAGTGTTCTATGAACTGAATCGTACTTGTATAAATATGCAGATTGTTCACTATCAGATAAATTGTTTATTGCAACAACCTCCAGATCAGTTCTTTCACTTATTTGCCTTAAAGCACATCTTCCTATTCTTCCAAAACCATTTATTGCTACTTTTATCATTTATCTTCTCTCCTTCTTATTCAAAATATCCACTTCCTACAAACTCTCTTAGTATTGATGCAGCTGGTAAAAAGTCTTCCGGAATGCTTAAAAAGTTATTTAAAAAGTTTATTATTCTTAAGCTTTCAGCATAATATTCGCTATCGGATTTTACTGATTTTAGTATGGGTTCAGCATATGTTTTTAACATTCCTATTTCATATATTAAAGCCGTATTAAATACTGTATCTGCTTCTTTTTGATATGGAAATATGTATTTTTCTTCACTATCTCTTACTTGAGACCAACCTTTTAACATATCAAGAGCATCTCTTCCTCTTGTTCTATAGTCTCTAACAAGTAATCTTATAAAGCGAAGGTCTACAGTTGATACGTGATTGTGTCTATCAAGAGCAAGTGGTGTAAAAGGACTTACATATATTTTATATTTGTTTTTTCTATCAACTTTTTTAGTTAATTCTTCATTTAATACATGTATTCCTTCAATTATTAGAACATCTCTTTCTTTTATTGATACGGGTTTTCTTTTGTATTCTCTTTCTCCAGTTAAGAAGTTATATTCAGGAAGAGATACTTCTTCATTGTTTAAAAGTTTTACTAAGTCATTATTGAATAAGTCAACATCTATTGCTTCTAGTGTATCAAATAGATATCTCCCTTTTTCATCTTTAGGAGTATCTACTCTATTTTTGAAATAATTATCTACTGATATTATAAAAGGATTAATTCCTTTGCTCTTTAAGTATAAACTTAGTTTTTTGCTTGTTGTTGTTTTGCCTGATGAAGAAGGACCCGCTATGCAAACTAGCTTTATGGTATCAATGTTATCTTTGATTTTGTTCGCTAAGTTATTTAACTCTTCATTTTGTTTTATCTCATTTAATTCAATGAACTCTTTTATTTTACCATCTATTATTATGCTATTAACATCGCTTACATATGTAACATGCATTTTGCTTGACCATTTTGAATAGTTCTTAAATACTTCTAGTACATCTGTTAAATGAGTATAAGGACTTATTTCTTGTGTTTGCATTCCAGGATAACGAAGGACTACTGCACCATCTTCAAGTAGAGTTAAATCAAAGTCTTTTAATATTCCACATCTTACTGGCATGATAGAATAGAAGTAATCATAGTAATCTAGTAATGAGTATAAAGTTATTATTTCACTAGTCATTTGCTTATATGTTTCTACTTTTTCTAGTTCATTCATTTTTTCATAGTATTCTATAGCTTCTTTTCTTGCACAGCTTATTTTATCTATCTTTTCATTTTCAAATACTATTTCGGACATCTTATTTTTAATGGCTTTTACTAGATTTTCATCAAGTTCTTTATCAATGGTAGTGTATATTCCTTTATCAATTGAGTGTTTTAATTCTACATTAGTTTCTCTTCCAAATAGTTCTTTTACTGCAACTATATATAAAAACTTTAGACCATTTAAATATACATTAGCGCCATATCTATCTAGCACGGTTATTAACTTTATTTTACAGTCCTCTTTTAACACATATGAAAGCTCAGTAGCTTCATTATCTACTAATGCTGCGATTACATTAGTTAAATTATTCTCTTTAACTAAATCATCAATAGTCTTACCAGAATCTATAATATATTTATCTAAACCTTCTACTTCCACTATAATTTTATTTTCCACTTTAATTCTCCTTTTATT
>ONXO01000030.1 GCA_900321795.1 uncultured Eubacteriales bacterium | reverse complement strand
ATAGGAGAAAAAATGGAAAAAAGAAGTTTTTTAATTATTTTAACAATAATAGGAGTGTTTTTATTAATAACATTATCGGTCGGCTTAAAATATAGTAAAGCTCAGATAATTAATAATGAGACATTTATTAAAGCTCAAATTTCACAAGCTGCAAAAGATTGTGTTCAAGCAGATAAGTGTAACAAAGGCCAAATAATGTACAAAGAGCTTTTAGAAAAAGGGTTTGTCCAAGAAGATTTATTAGGCAAAATGAATAGCTATATTAATACCTATGTAACGTATCCGGATTATAATACTATATTAGCTAAATAAAAGAAATAGCAAAATTTTGGTTATTTCTTTTTAAAATTAATTCCAAGCATGCCACCAAATATACTCGATAGTATTAAAACTAGATAATATGTCAGAATTTTGAAATCTAGCGGAGTATTAAATAGTATGGATATCAAAAACATTAATACTATATTTATAGTCCCCATTAAGAAACCACTTAAATATCCTCTTTTGTCTGATTTTCTTGCCAATCTAAATCCCATAAGCATAAATAGAATTATTGTATATATAAAACTTATAACTGATACTGATTTATAATTAAGAACATTTATACTTGCAAATAGCGTGACTATCATTAAATAAAGTAATAATGCACTTATAAAATAAGCCATATTTATGAGTATATCTTTATGTTTATTCATTTTATCACCTAATTAATTATATTTCATGATTAAAAAAATATGTTTAAAAGCATAATAATACTAGGTGATTCGTATGGAACTTTTTACTATTATGTTTAGAACACTTTTCTTCTATTTCTTTATACTCATAATATATAGAATTATGGGTAAAAGAGAAATAGGTCAATTATCTATTCAAGATTTAGTTGTAAGCATATTGATAGCTGAAATGGTAGCTATAAGCATTGAAAATAAAGAAGACCCAATGATGTATACAATACTTCCTATAATACTCTTAGTTGTTTTAGAAATTGTATCAGCATATATTGCTTTAAAGTCTCCTAAAGTAAGGAATATTATGGAAGGCAAACCTGTTTTAATAATAAATAAAGGAAAGATTAACTTTAAAGAAATGGTAAAACAAAGATACACGCTTGATGATTTACTACTTGAACTTAGAAGTCAGAATATTAAAAATCTATTTGATGTAGAGTACGCAGTTTTGGAAAATAATGGGTCACTTAATATTTTTAAATATAATTTCTTAAAGATGAAAAGTGAAAACCCTTTTCCACTGATTTTAGATGGCAAAATAGATATAAGTGCTTTGAAGTATATTAATAAAGACGAAAAGTGGCTTTCAAATTTAATAGGAAAAGAAGGATATGATGTATCAGAAATATTCTATTGTTTTTATAAAAATGACAAGGCATATATTATACCTAAAAATAGTTTAGTTTAATGTCTTTTTAACTTTTTTAATACTAAGATATGTATTAATTATAAGACTTACTATGATTCCAATAATAAGTGAATACATGCCTATATGTAAGAAAGATAAAATGGATATTAAAATAAGTTTTATAAAGCTAGAAATAGTAGTTATATAAAAAGCATCTTTACTTCTATCCATGGCTTGTAAGCTATTAGAAAGAGGTGTTTCTATAAAATAAAGTAGGAAAAATGGCGCAAGTACTTTTATATATATATCACCTAGATTAGTATTATAAATGAGCTTTAAGAAGTATGTAGGGCTTATAAATATAAGTGAAGTAGAAGCAAGACCAATTAATAAAGATAAAACAGTAATTTGTTTTATTCTTTTTTTACACATTTTATAGTCTTTTAAAGAATAGTATTTAGATATTTCTGGAATTAGGGAAGTAGAAATGCTTTGCGTAAAAAACTGTGGAAGCAAAAGTAAACTTAAAGCATATCCATTGATTATGCCATATTCTCTGATAATAAAATCTTGAGAGTAACCGTTCATTAAAAGTACATTTGTAAGAATAATTGGCTCTAGAAAGTGTGATATACATCCTATAATTTTACTGGTTGTAGAAGGTATAGATGTGCTCATAATATCTTTAATATCTACTTTAGATGGCTTTAAGTCTTTTTTTCTAATATACATGCCTTTTGGAAGGCCAATCAACATTACTATAATAGAAGATGTTTCACTGACTATATTTACTAAAATTATAATGCATATAACGACAACAATACCTCTTTTTATAAATATTGGTATTAAATATAGCAAAATTATAATTCTAACTATTTGCTCAACTATATTAGAAAGAATGTAAACTCCCATTCTTTGCTTTCCCCAGTAGTATCCTTTTATAATTGAAGATAGTCCTATAAAAGGAAGTGTGAAGCCTATACAGAGGATTGGATAGAATAGTCTTTCTTCTTTAAGAAAAAAAGTGGCTAAAGGTTTACTTATGATAAATATAATTATTAATGTTATGAGGTTTAGAATAAGTGAAACTGGAATAGTAGAGAATATAATTTTTTTACTTGATCTTTTAGGAGTACTAACAAGTTTGCTAATGGCAATAGGAAAAGAGAATGTTGCAATTGTTATAAATAAACCAAAAGTAGGCATTATGAGGGAATATAGACCTATCCCTTCTACTCCGATCTCTCTAGTTATTATTATTCTAAGAAAAAAACCAAGTAGCTTTGATAGAAAACCACCTGTTAAAAGTATTAATGTTCCACTTAAAAATTTATTCTCCTTTAATTTCTTTATCATAATAATTTGTATGTTTTTTCTTTTATTTTTATGATATTATATAGTTACGGAAAAAATCAAAGTGAAAGTTTGCACTAAAAATGTGTATCTATAAACTAAATTGCGATTTATATTTGACTTAAACTAAAGCTAAATGTATAATAATTCTAGGTGATGAAATATGTTGCAAAAACCAAAAGGAACCCTTGATATTAAAGGAAAAGATGCTAAGAGTTACAAGTATATTGAAAATGCTTTTAATAATTTTATGTCTTTATATAATTATGAATATATTAAACTACCTACTTTTGAAGTAACTGAGCTTTTTTATCGAGGTATGGGTGAAAGTACTGATGTAGTAAATAAAGAAACTTATGACTTTATAGATAAGTCAGGCAGAAAGATGACTCTTAGACCTGAGTTTACTGCTGGAGTTGTAAGAAGCTTTATTGAAAATAAGGAATATACTGACGGAATTAAGAAATATTTCTATTTTGGTAGTAGCTTTAGATATGAAAGACCTCAAAAAGGAAGACTTAGGGAGTTTACTCAAGGTGGTGTAGAAGCTTTTGGAATTAAGAATCCAGCTTTTGATGCCGAAATAATTTCTATGGCATATAGGTTCTTGTCTTCTTTAGGACTTGTTAATTTAAAAGTTAGGATTAACTCTTTAGGAGATAGAGAGAGCAGACAAACTTATAGTGAAATGATTAGAGAGTATTTATCTAAAGATTACGACAATTTATGTGATATATGTAAAGAAAGATTAAATAGAAATCCTTTAAGAATACTAGACTGTAAATATGATGGAGAAAGAGAATATATAAAGAACGCTCCTAAATCAGTTGATTATTTAAATGAAGAAAGTAAAGAATATTATAATAAAGTAAAAGAAATGCTTGAAGTATTAGATATACCATATATTGAAGATTCTTCTTTAGTAAGAGGACTAGATTATTATTCACACACTGTATTTGAAATAGTTTCTGATTTAGAAGAATTAGGTAAAGCTAATACGGTATGTGCAGGTGGTAGATATGATAATTTAGTAGAATTACTAGATGGTCCTACTACTCCTGGTATTGGTTTTGCTTTTGGAGTTGAAAGATTAATGATACTTATGGAAGAATTAGAAGCATTTATTCCAGAGATTAATTTAGATGTATTTATAATGAATCTAGATAACAATTTATACTCTTATCAAGTAGCTGATGATTTAAGAAACAGTGGATTCACAGTAGAAATAGATTATACTAATAAAAACATGAAGGCTTTATGGAAGTTAGTTGATAAATACAATCCTAGATATGTTATTATAATTGGAGAAGATGAAGTTAAATCAGGTTATCTAACAGTTAAAGATAATATTACAAAGGAAGAAACTAAAGTAAAAGAAAGCGAAATAATAGACTTTCTTGATATGAATATATAATCTATTTTAAGGGGGATACAAAGATGAACAGAGATTTACAAATAGCAATACATTTTAAAGAATTTGAAGGTCAAAACGGGCTTGATTTTCCAGTATATACAGCTGAAGGAGTTTTAATTGGGAAACTTAGTGAAGATGAAAGATACTTCACTGAATACTTTACTGGAATAAAATACTTAAACCTTGACATAGCTAACGCAAATGAAGTTAATGAAGGTTTTAGATTTGTAGTAAGGATTAAAGATCTTAAAAGTGCGTCTTTATTTAAAGGTGTTGATAACGTTTACAAGTCTTTTTGGAAAGATAAAGAAGATAAAATATATTTCTATAGTTATAATGATAAGGATGAGGCAGACTTTGTATATATGGAGGTTGATGAATTTAATAATAGACTTGGAACTAATTTAGTAGTAAATACAACAGAAGAAATAAATGAAATGATTGATTTACTACTAGATGGGGATAAAGAAAAAGTAGAGAGTTATTTTGAAAAACATCCTGAATACTTAGAATTAATTCCTAACGGACAAGAAACAAAAGAGTATAAAATAGATAAGCCTATTAGTGAAACTATTAGTGAAATAAAAAAATACATTATTGCTCAAGATGAAGCTATTAAGAAAATAGTTATAGCAATATATAAAAACATAACTTTTGATAATCCTTCTATGAAAAGTAATATACTTATGTATGGACCTACTGGAAGTGGTAAAACCGCTATTATAAATACTCTTGCTAAAGTTTTTGATTTACCGGTTTGGATAGAAGATATGACTAGATTTACTGAGACTGGTTATAAAGGTGCTGATATTGATGATATTTTAGTTAATCTATATAACAATGCTGAAGGTAATTTGGCAAGGGCAGAAAGAAGTATTCTATTTTTAGATGAGATAGATAAAAAGGCTTCAAATGATGGCGATAAATCATTTAATAAAGGTGATGTTCTTAAAAGCTTATTAAAGATAGTAGAAGGCGGTAAATTCGAAGTGTCTATTAACTCTTATGAGACTGTAATGTTTGATACTTCTAAATTAACTGTTATTGTAGGTGGAGCTTTTACAGAATTATATAAGAAAAGAGAAGCAAAGAAAGATACTATTGTAAGAGGATTTGGACTAACAGAAGAAAAAGAAATACAATCTAGCAATAAAGAAATAACTATTAAAGATTTTGAAAAGCATGGAATGCCAATAGAGTTTTTAGGTAGGTTTAAAACCATTGTTAGATTAAATGAACTTACTTTAGATGATATGATCACAATACTTAAAGATTCTGATTTAAGTGCGCTTAAAAACTATAAAAAAGTTCTTAAAAAGGAAGGAATCGAACTTGTAATACCTGAAGAAATATATATAAAAATAGCTGAAAAAGCTTATGAGTATCACACCGGCGCTAGAAGTTTAAATATAGTAGTAGATAGGATTTTTGAACCAATATTATATGAATACTTTGAAGACAAAAACAATGTTGAAGTTGTTGAATTAAATGGAAATTTATCAGAAGATAAAAGTGGGTTTAAGTTAACTAAGAAACAACAACAGTTGACAATAGATGGTTTTGAGATATAATAAATAACTAAAGGAGGATATATATATGAAAAGACCAGCAGAAATGTGCAATTTAGATGTTAAAGATTTAGAAGGGAAAATACTTTCAACTGAAGATAGAATTATGACTACTTTATTTTATGAAAAGGGATTAACTAAATATGAACTACGCAGTGCATTAGGTGAATCTTATAGAAATATTTCTAAAAATATTGTAGATATGGAGAACAAAGGCTATGTTGTTAGAAGATTTTATAATGATGATATTATATTTCATTTAACAGCGGCTGGTGTATATGAACTAGAGTATAGACTTAATACCGAATATTTCTTATATCTTCATGATTTTTTGGAGTCTTACAGCTATAATGATCATGATGTTCAAGCGTTTTTAAGAAATAGATTTTATAAGCTTTATTCTGAGGGTGTATGGGATGAAGTAACTTTACTTAATCAATTTGAAGAATGGGCTTCACAAAGAGATATTAATATTAAGAAATTAAAATAAGGTGCTTAGGCATCTTTTTTCATCAAATAAATGAAAAATAGTGGACATCTTTATTATTATTTGATAAAATGAAATTACCAAGATGAGGTGTTTACAATAAACCGACAAATATGTAATTTGGGGAACTAATTAGTAGAGGGTGTTGAATGCTTACTTTGTAAGAATCCTGAACTCTATTATGTGATCTACCACCTCGCGAGTAGCGAGTTTTATTCGTACACTTTGCTTGGTTTTGTTTTGGAGGAATTTATGAATCTAGAAAGATTTGAAGCTTTAATAGGTGACATAATGCTTAATTATATTAAAAACTTAAATATATTAATTGTGGGCATCGGAGGAGTAGGTGGATATACTTTAGAAAGTTTAGTTAGAAGCGGCGTAGAAAATATAACAATAATTGATTTTGATAAAATTGACTCTTCTAATTTGAATAGGCAAATACTAACTAATACTGAAAATATAGGTGCTTTAAAAACTGATGAAGCTATTAAAAGAAGTAAACTTATTAATCCAAATGTAAATATAAAAACTTTAGATTTATTTTTAGATGAGAGTAATATAAATGATTTTAATCTTGATGCATATGATTATGTAGTGGATGCGTGTGATACACTTAAAACTAAGGAATTACTAATTAATAGATGCATAGAAAATAATATAAAGATTATATCTTCAATGGGGACTGCTAAAAAGCTAGATGCGAGTAAACTTGAAATGACTACTTTAGATAAAACTAGTTATGATCCACTGGCCAAGTCATTAAGACGTATTATTAATAAAAGATATCATAAGAAAATAAAGGTTATTTCTTCTAAAGAAGTGCCAATAAAAATAAATGAATTAGGATCTTGTTCATATGTACCAGCTGTAGCTGGGCTTCTTATAACAAATTATATAATAAATGATGCATTAAAAGGAAGAAATGATTAATTTTCTTCCTTTATTCTTTGATTAAACTTATACATTTCTTGTTCGTATTTATTGTCTCCTGGAGTATAGTATTTGCTTGTTTTAATGTTATCGGGTAGATATTGCTGTTTTACCCAGTGGTTTTTGAAATTATGTGGATATTTATAGTTTGAGGAAGTTGTTCTTATATGCTCAGGAACTCTTCCAGGATTATTTTTTTCTAAATCAGTTAAAGCCTTCATATAGGTCTTTTCTATAGTATTACTTTTTGGAGACAAAGCCATTTCTACCACAGCTTGTGTAAGAGGTTTATAAAGCTCAGGAAGGCCAAGTCTCTCAGCACTTTGAATAGCGGTTAATACTTTAGTCTGAAGAGTAGGGTTAGCCATTCCAATATCTTCATAGGCTATAACAAGCATTCTTCTGTATAGAATATCAAATTCTCCCGTATCAATTAATCTTACTAAGTAATGAATTGCAGCATCAACATCAGAGCCTCTAATTGATTTTTGAAAAGCACTTATCAAATCATAATATCCGTCTTCGTTCTTATCTGAAAAATAGTTAGCTTTATTATTTATTGTTTGTATGTCTGCTATCTTAAAACTATTGCCAAATGAATTAATACAAAATTCGGTTAAATTATAAGCAAAACGCATATCTCCGCCTGATATATGAGCTATATGCTTATAAACTTCATCGGTAATATTAATATCAGTATATATTTCTTTTACTCTAAGTAAGGCTTTATATATATCTTCTTCATTAAGTTCTTTTAATTCTAAAAGCTGACACCTACTTCTAATAGCTGGATTTATTGAATGATAAGGGTTAGAAGATGTTAAGCCTATTAAAACTAATTTACCACTTTCGATAAAAGATAGAAGTAAATCTTGTTTATCCTTGTTCATTCTGTGTATTTCATCTACTATTAAAATTAAATCATCATACATTTTAGCTTCTTCAAATACAATTTCAAAATCTTTCTTAGAGTTGATTGTAGCATTTAATAATCTATATCTGCATCCTATTTCATTCATTAAAGCTAATGCTATAGTAGTTTTGCCAATTCCACTTTTACCATGTAATATCATATTAAAGATTCTTTTATTCTTAACTAAGTTATTTAATATTTTATTTTTACCAACTAAATGTGTTTGACCTACAACTTCACTGAGATTCTTTGGTCTTAGTTTTTCTGCTAATGTTTCCATATTCTCGCCTCATAATTAGTATATCAAATTATCTTAAAATAATAAAGTACAAATTAACAAAAAAATGTTTGGCAATACTATTATATTTGAAATCATGTAAAATACTTTCTAATAATATTGTAGAAAAATTAATAATATGAGATAATTAGTATAGTGATAGATATGATAAATGAATATGAATTATATTTAAAAACTGAAAAGAAGCTAGGGGATAAAACTATAGATTCATATATGCTTGATTTAAATGATTTTCTTGTCTTTTTCAACAATGATTTTTTAAAACTTAAAAAGAAAGATATTGAAGGATATTTACATTATTTAAGAAATGGACTATCTGCTAGAAGTATTAATAGGCATATTAGCTCGATTAAAGGCTTTTATAAGTATTTATTTGATGAAGGGAAGATTAGTGAAGACCCTAGTGAAGAAATAAGTGTTTTAAAAATAGAAAAAAGTCTTCCAAAATATTTAACAATAGAAGAGGTAGACAAACTTCTTAATTTTGAAACTAAAACAGTTTTTGATTATAGAAATAAAGCAATGATGGAAGTTATGTATGCTTCAGGCTTAAGAGTAAGTGAGCTAGTTTCATTAGATTTTAATAGTATTGATTTAGATAATTCTTTGATTAGAATTAAAGGTAAAGGAAAAAAAGAAAGAATTGTTCCTATTGGTGAAATTGCTTCTAATGCATTAAAATTATACATAGAAGAGTATAGACCTTTTTTGGTTAAACAAGGAAGATTTGATCAACTATTTTTGAATAATCACGGTAAACCCATTAGTAGACATGGATTTAATTTTATACTTGGAAATATCAAAGAAGCTACTGGTATAGATAAGGATTTAACACCACATGTTCTTAGGCATTCATTTGCCACTCATCTTTTAGAGGGTGGTGCAGATTTAAGAAGTATACAAGAGATGCTAGGTCATGAAAATATATCAACTACTAATATATATACTTATGTAGTTAATGAAGTGTTGAGAGAAAACTATGATATGTATCATCCACATGCTAAAAAGGAGGAATAATTATGTTTAAAAGAGTATTTTTAATTGTTATGGATGGATTAGGAGTAGGAGAGACTATTGATGCTGAAAAGTACGATAGTTTAAATGCTAATACCCTTAAACATGTGCTTGAAACAAGAGAGTATTATCTTCCTACTTTTGAAAAGTTAGGTCTTCTATCATTGGTTAGCAAAGGTAATGAACCTAAGGCGGGCTATTATGGCAAGATAGCACCTTTAAATAAAGCGAAGGACACATTAAATGGTCACTATGAAATGATGGGAGTTATACTTGATAAACCTTTTAAAACTTATCCAGATGGTTTTCCTATTCTTCTTATAAGTGAAATACAAAGAGTAACTGGCAAAGAAGTTATTGGAAATGTAGCGGCTTCAGGTACTGAAATTATAAAAGAACTTGGTGAAATGCATATGAAAACTGGAGCAATTATTGTTTATACATCTGATGATTCAGTACTTCAAGTTGCTGCTCACGAAGATGTTGTTTCAGTTGAAGAATTATATGATATATGCGATAAAATTAGCAAAATAGTTTTAACTGAAGAATATGGAATAGGGCGAGTAATAGCTAGGCCTTTCGTCGGAGAACCCGGGAATTTTACAAGAACAGAAAAAAGGAAAGACTTTGCAAGCATTCCACCTAGGAATTATATGACGCTGTTATATGAAAATGGATTGGATGTTATTGCACTTGGGAAAATTAAAGATATATTTGCTGATACGAACATAACAACTGCTATAAAGACTAAAAATAATATTGATGGAATAGTAAAGCTAGTTGATTTTTCTAGAACTGATTTTAATGGTTTGTTATTTCTTAATTTAAATGATACTGATACTTTATTTGGGCATAGAAGAGATAGTGAAGGGTATTTAAAAGCTTTAGAAGAGATAGATGCTTATTTACCTGCTTTTATAAATAAGCTTACTGATGATGATTTAGTTATATTTACAGGCGATCATGGCAATGATCCAACTTATAAAGGAACAGATCACACTAGAGAAAATGTACCTCTTGTTATTTATTCCAAGAAGTTTAGATATAGGGGCTATTTAGGGCTTAAAGACACATACGCCTGTATAGGCGCTACTATAGTGGATAATTTTGGTATAAAAAATGATTTAGAATACGGAGAAAGCTTTCTAGATATACTAAAATAGAGAAGACATTTAATCGTCTTCTCTTTATTTTTAATTTGACTATTTATTGTTATTATTTCTAGCGTTGTTTCTTTGGCTGTTGTTATTTCTAGAGTTTTCATTTCTTCTAGATTCACAGTTTTTTCTACTGTTTTCGTTTCTAGAATTTTCATTTCTTCTAGATTGATTTCTTTTGTTTTCCATTTTATTTTACCTCCTTGTCTAGTTATATTATGTACTAAGGATCAAATAAAATGTACTGATTCGATGTAAAATCAATGGTAATTTTTAGGTAATTGTAGAATTAGAAAATAGCATAATTTAGAGTTAGTTTAATATATTTAAATATGAGTAATGTATTTATTTCTTTTATGATCTCATTATTTGCGGGTTTATCTACTGTAATAGGAGGCCTAATTGTATTTATTAAATTTAAGAATACTATTAAATTTATTAGTTTTTCGTTAAGTTTTGCAGCTAGTATTATGTTAAGTTTGTCAGTACTTGAATTATTTCCTGATAGTTTTATTAAGTTAAAAAGTATCTATAATGAACTTGGTGTTTTAATTAGTTTATTTTCTTTTGCTTTTGGAATAATAATTGTTAGGATAATAAATAAAAAAACTCCCCTACTAGAAAATAATTTGTACAGAGTAGGGGTAATGTCTATGATAGCTTTGATATTACATAATATACCTGAAGGAATTGCTACTTTTATGGCTAGTTTTAATAATTTAAATTCTGGATTAATGCTTGGGCTTGCAATAATGATGCATAATATACCTGAAGGAATCTCAATTGCTGTTCCAATAGCACTCTCAAGCAAATCGAATAAAAGGGGAGTGATATATTCGTTAATTGCTGGTCTTTCTGAGCCATTTGGAGGATTAATAGCCTATGTATTATTAAAAAGGTATATTAATGATATTACAGTATCAATTGCATTATTAATTGTATCAGGAATTATGATTAGTATTAGTATTAATGATTTATTACCAGAATCATTTAAATATAATTATAAAAAAGAAACTATATTAGGATTTATTCTAGGTTTAGTGGTAGTTTTTATAACCTTATTTATCTTATAGTTTCTCTCCATATTAAAGTTCTGATAATATATATTATGTTAAGTTCTATATTTTGAAAAGAATTATTAATTTTCTTTTCTTTCCCCCATTATAACTTTTCTTGATTGTATTTCAGCTATTTTATTTAATACTTCTTGTGCGTTTTCTGAAGTTATTTTATCATAACCAAGTTCTCTTAAAGCTTGTAGTTTTTCAGTAGTTATTTTTTGTGTTCTAGATAACACTTCTTCTTTATTGTTCTCTATCTCTTTAACAAATCTTTCGTGAGCTGATATTAGTTTGCTCTTAGTAGCTCCTCCATTATTATATAAATTCATAGCTGTAAAGATAATACTTTCTAATATAAACTGCGCTGTTTCATCAAATTTAAATTCATTTGGATCAGCAAATCCAGTAGTTTTAGATAAATATGCAAGTATATATTTAATTTCAGGTATAGAATCTATTGATTGTAATACATGATAAAGATATAAGAATTCATTATAAGTGTCTTTATTTTTTTCTTCAGTAAATTTTTCTTTTATTAAGTTAATTAAATCATTAACTAATACTTGTTCATCTTTATCAAGTGATTTTAAGTTAAAATAGGCTTCTCCAGTGCCTGTTTTAACACTTTGGTTAAGGCGTGATTCTACATCTTCTAAATATTGAGCATTAACTTTAATTGACTTTAAAGTCTCCTCTTCTCCATCTTTGACATCTAAAAGTTTAAATAAAAGAAGCTTCTTTTCTTTTGGCCATTTATTTAAATTTTCTAGTTCTAAATAATTATATATCATTTGTCTAGATACTTCTAAATATTTAGCTAATTTAACTTTAGATATTCCTAATTCTTGTAATAAAATATTTAATGTTTCCATTTGTACTTCCCTCTTTCTATGTTACAAATTAATTGTACACCTCTTTACAATAATGTGTCAAGTGTAAATTAAAGGTAAAAAAGAAAAAAATGATAAAAATTATAAATACCATAACTTTTTATCATTTTTTCTGACTTCTT
>ONXO01000035.1 GCA_900321795.1 uncultured Eubacteriales bacterium | reverse complement strand
TTTAAGGTTTTAAGTGATAATAATATTATTGAAAGAGTAGGATCAGATAAAACTGGTTACTGGGAAGTATTAAAGTAATTATATAAATATAATATGTTCGTTATACGCAGACATATATGGTAAAAAAATTTCAAATAATATGTTATTTAAAAGAATACATGCAAAATCAGTATGTTCGTTCAGTCCATACAAGGCATATTGAGTGTATTTGTCTTTTGGAACTTAAAAACCTTTAAATATAAGGACTTTTAATTTTTTTCGTAGAAACATTTAATAACCAGCTTGATAAAGTGTTAGAAAAAGCTAGAAATGCTCCATGTATATTTAATAACTGGGCTAATTTTCATATAGGAAAATTTATATCTAATACAATCATAAATGCAAATGCATTTGAAAATTATTGAAATAAAAAGTTTGAAACAGGTTGCTAATGCAAACATCTTAACAGACTGAACATGTCTGCTTTTAGTAATACAAAAAATAAAAACAATAAACTCAAAAGATTAAATTAGCAAGAACTACTTGCAAAATTAACATAAATAGCACTATTTTATTAAAGATTATTGTATAATTAAGTGGTGGTGATAATTAATGGAAGAAGTATTTTTTATATTTGAAATACTTGGTATAATAGCATTTTCTTTATCTGGTGCTTTAGTAGCAATAGAAAAGAAAATGGATATATTTGGTGTGGCTATAATAGGCTTAATAACTGCAACTGGTGGTGGAGTAATTAGGGATTTAATTCTTGGAGTAAATCCACCTAAAGCATTTCAAAATCCACTGGATGCCTTAGTGGCTATAGTAACCGCATTAATAGTATTTTTGCCGGTAGTAAGAAAAATTTTTATAAAAGAGAAAAAAGTATATGAATTTGTAACTCGTATGCTCGATTCTTTAGGACTAGGCTTATTCACTGTAATTGGGGTTAGAGTAGCAATAGAATCCGGATTTGAAAAAAACTTATTTCTTCAAATATTTGTAGGAGTACTAACTGGAGTAGGTGGAGGAGTATTAAGAGATGTTTTATCAGGAGATAGACCATATATATTTGTGAAACACTTCTATGCATGTGCTTCATTACTAGGTGCAATCTTGTGTTCTTTTCTTTGGGGAAACTTAGGCGAGATTTCTGCATCATTAATAGGTATAGGTATAATATTTACTCTAAGATTATTAGCGGCTCACTACAGATGGAGTCTTCCTAAAGCTGAATAAATTAATAGAAAACAAGCATCATAATAATAGGTGAGCTTGATGCATTTTAATAAACTAAGAAATTATTTAGAAAAGATAGAAGAAATAAATTATTTAATAAAAGTACTAGAATGGGAAATAAATACTACATTACCTTCTAGTTCTTTTGAGTATGCTACTAATTTAAAAAATGTTTATGAAGAAAAACTATATGAACTAAAAATAAGCAAAGAATATAAAGATATACTAAAAGAAGTGCTTGCTTCTAAGGACTTTACCAAACTACGTGAACCTAAAAAAAGATATATTCTTACTTTGGAAAGAGATTATAAAATATTAAAGAAAGTGCCTAAAGTTTTTTATTTGGATTTTAAAAAATTGAAAGATGCATCATCAAACGCTTGGTTAAAAGCTAAGAAAGAAAATGATTATAATATATTTAAACCATATCTAAAAAAGATAATAAAGTATTCAACAAAATACTATAAATATGTATATCCAAATAGTAATGTATATGACTCTATGCTTTCTAGTTATGAAGAAGGTTTAAACACAAAAGTTTTAGATAATCTTTTTGATGATCTAAAGAAAGAAATATTACCTTTAATAAAAAAGCAACAGAAGAAAAACATAAAAAAAGTTAAATTCACTTTAAATGATAATACTTTATTAGATGTTAGTAAATATTTGCTAGATTATATTAATTTAGACACAAGCAAATGTGCTTTAGGAATATTCGCTCACGGGTACACTGCAAAATTTAACAATAAAGAAGTAAGAATTGCTTTTCCGAAAACAGATAACATAATAGACCACTTTCTAACTGTCATCCATGAAGGAGGTCATGCTTTATACGAACTAAACATAGCTAATGAATTAAAAAATTTTCCATTCTATGAAATAAATAAAAATGCTATACACGAGTCAATTTCAAGATTTTACGAAAACACTTTGGCTAGAAATAAAAACTTTTGGTTGCCAATATATAATGACATAAAAAAGATAACTAAAATTAATTTATCACTAAATGAACTAATAAAACATTTAAACTATTCTCGTCCATCGATGATTAGAACCAGGGCAGATGAACTAACTTATCCTATTCACATAATTATAAGATATGAAATAGAAAAAGAAATATTTAATGGCAAAATAAATATAAATGATTTACCAAATATTTGGAATAAAAAATATAAAGAATATCTTGGTATAGAACCCCAAAATGATAGTGAAGGAATTCTACAAGATATTCACTGGTCAGATGCTTCGTTTGGATACTTTCCTTCATACTTGGCAGGTACTATATTTGATGCTATGTTACTTGCAAAATTAGAAGAAGAACTAGGAAGCATAGATGAGCTCTTAAAGAAAAACAATGTCAAAGAGATTACAGCTTATCTAACAAATAGTATATTTAAATATGGAAGTACTTACAATATAAATGAGTTATCTAACCGAATATGCAAAAAGAATTTAGAAGTAGAAAGTCTTATAAACTATTATAAAAAGAAATATGAGTAATGAAAACTATTGGCAAAGCAAAGGAAATATGCTATAATTAGATGCGAAAACGAAGAAGAGTAGGAGTAAGTTACTTATTTTTTACAGAGAGTTAGCATATGGTGGAAGCTAATATAGATGATAACTGAAGGTAGACTTTGAGTGTTTATTTGAAATAAAAGTAGAATAGAACGGTTAATGCACGTTAAAGCATATAAGAATAAATTAAGGTGGTACCACGAGATAATTCGTCCTTTGGTAGCCATCTTTTTATTTATAAATAATTTGAGGAGGTTATTTAAATGTTAGATACTAAGTATAATCACAAAATAGTTGAAGAAGGAAAATATGAAAAGTGGCTTAAAAATAAATATTTTGAAAGTGGAGACACTTCTAAGAAGCCATATAGCATAGTTATTCCACCACCTAATGTAACAGGTAAACTTCATTTAGGACATGCTTGGGATACAACACTTCAAGATATAATCATTAGATTTAAAAGAATGCAAGGCTTTGATGCTTTATGGGTTCCAGGGATGGACCATGCTGGAATAGCAACACAAGCTAAAATTGATGCTAAACTAAGAAGTGAAGGTATAAATCCAAGAAGTATGGATAGAGAAGAGTGGCTTAAAGTAGCTTGGGAGTGGAAGAGAGAATATGCTGAAAACATTCACAAACAATGGGCTAAAATGGGACTTTCACTAGACTATACTAAAGAAAGATTTACTTTGGATGAAGGACTTTCTAATGCAGTTAAAGAAGTATTTGTTAAACTATATAATGAGGGCTTAATATATAGAGGAGAGAGAATAATAAACTGGGATCCTGAAGCTATGACTGCTCTTTCTAATGAAGAGGTTGAATACAAAGATGTTCCAGGTGCTTTTTATCATATTAAGTATTTTATTGAAGGAACTGATGAGTATTTAGAAGTAGCTACAACTAGACCTGAAACTCTATTTGGAGATACTGCAGTTGCTGTTAATCCTGAAGACACAAGATACAATCATTTAATTGGTAAAAATGTTGTTCTTCCTATTGTTAATAAATTAATTCCTATTGTAGGAGATGAACACGCTGACCCTGAATTTGGAACAGGTGTTGTTAAAATTACACCTGCACACGATCCTAATGACTTTGAAGTAGGAAATAGACATAACTTAGAAAGAATAATTGTTATTAATCCAGATGGCACGATGAATGAAAATGCTCTTAAATATGCAGGAATGGACAGATTTGAGGCAAGAAAATCCCTTGTTAAAGATTTGGAAGAATCTGGTTTATTAATAAGTATAGAAGAGATAACACATAATGTTGGACATTCACAAAGATCAGGCGTTATGGTTGAGCCATATCTTTCTAAGCAGTGGTTTGTTAAGATGAGACCACTTGCGGATAGAGTGCTTGAAAATCAGAAGAATAAGAATGCTAAAGTTAATTTTGTACCTGAAAGATTTGAAAAGATAATGAATCACTGGATGGAAATAACATATGACTGGTGTATTTCTAGACAACTTTGGTGGGGACACAGGATTCCTGCTTGGTATAAAGGTGAAGAAGTTTATGTTGGAGTTAATGCTCCTGAAGGCGAGGGCTGGGTACAAGATGAAGACGTGCTAGACACTTGGTTTAGCAGTGCCCTTTGGCCATTAAGCACTTTAGGTTGGCCAGAAAAAACAGATTTACTTGATAGGTATTATCCTAATAATGTATTAGTTACTGGTTATGATATTATACCATTCTGGGTAAATAGAATGACTTTCCAAGGACTTCATTTCACTGAAACACGTCCATTTAAAGACTGTTTAATACATGGACTTATTCGTGACAAAGAAGGAAGAAAAATGTCTAAGAGTCTAGGTAATGGAGTAGACCCAATGGATGTTATTGAAGAATATGGATGTGATGCACTTAGATATTTCTTAACAACTTCTACTGCACAAGGACAAGATTTGAGATATGATGAAGAAAAGGTTAAAAGCACTTGGAACTTCATTAATAAATTATGGAATGCATCTAGATTCTGTTTAATGAATATCGAAGATTTAAAAGAGTATAATTTTAGCCAAATAGATGATAAAGATAAATGGATACTAAATAAGCTAAATAAAGTTATTAAAAGTGTTACTGATTCAATGGAAAAATATGAATTTAATAATGCTGGAAATGAATTATATAATTTTATATGGGAAGACTTCTGCGATTCATATATAGAAATGAGTAAGTTTAGTCAGGGTAATGTTTCAACTAAATCTACACTTTGCTACACAATAAATGCTATTTTAAAAATGCTTCATCCATTCATGCCTTATGTAACTGATGAAATATATGATATGCTTCCTATTAAAGATGCAGAAAATATTATGATAAGTTCTTATCCTATAGTTAATAAAGATTTTAACTTTGAAAATGAAGAAGCTTTAATAGAAGAAACAATAAGTTTTATAGCTGCATTTAGAAATGTTAAGCAAGAAAATGGCATAAGTAAAGATGCAAAAGTAAAACTTGAAACAAATGAAGACTACACATTAATTAATAAAATGCTTAAAATTCAAGATAATTTAGTTACTGAAGCATTAGATATCACAAGTTATAATGTTCAAGCTGGAAGATTTAAAGCTACTATTTATTATGAAAAAGAAGTAACTGAAGAAGATAAAGCTTTAATTCTAAAGCAAATAGAAGGATTAAAGATGAGCATAAAAAAACGTGAAGGCCTACTATCTAATCAGGGATTTGTAAGTAAAGCGCCAGCTAGTCTTGTAGAAGAAGAAAAGAAGAAACTAGAAGAAGAAAAGAAATTACTAGAAAGTTTAGAAAAGTAATTTCTTTTTTAATCATAAAACATAATACTTAGAAAAAGTAAAAGAAAGAACCTAGCACTTTGCAAATTCTTGACAACATTTTATTTTATATTTATAATTAAATCGATAGTGAATATTTAAAGAGGTGATTATTATAAAAAAAATTATAACAGGTTTAAAACCTACAGGTGATTTAACTTTAGGTAATTATATTGGATCAATAAAACAAATGGTATTAATGCAAGAAGAGTATGAATCTTATATTTTTGTTGCGGATTTACACGCTTTAACAATAAGACAAGACCCTAAAGAACTTAATGATAGAATAAGAAAGTTTATTGCAATGTATATTGCTTGTGGTATTGATCCTAACAAAAATTTTATTTATATACAATCTGAAAATGAATATATACCAGCCATGTCTTATTTACTCGAATGCTCTACACCTTTTGGGGAAGCGTCTAGAATGATACAATTTAAAGAAAAATCTAAGCAAAACGCCAATTTTTCTGTTGGATTATTGACATATCCTATTCTTATGGCAGCTGATATCTTGTATTGCGATGCTGATTACGTACCTGTAGGTATTGATCAAAAACAACATGTTGAGATAGCTAGAAACATTGCTGAAAGATTTAACAAGTATTATGGAAATACTTTTAATTTACCACAACCTTTAATTAATGAAACTGGTACTAAAATTAAAGATTTAAAAGATCCAACAAAAAAAATGAGTAAATCCGAAGAAAATCCACAAGGAGTAATTAGTTTATTTGATAGCCCTGAAGTAATAACTAAAAAAATATTAAAAGCTACTACTGATAGTGATAATAATATTAAATACGATCCAGAGAATAAACCTGGTATATCTAATTTATTAAATATTGCTTCTTCTTTAACTAATATGCCTGTAAAAGAAATAGAAAAAGAATTTCAAGGTAAGAGTTACAGTGAATTCAAAAAATATGTAGCTGATGTAACTGCAAATCATATCAGTAATATACAAAAAAAATATAATGAATTAATTAATAGTGAAGTTTTAGATGATATTTTAAATCAAGGAATAGAGAAAAGTAGAAAGCTAGCATTTGAAAAATATGAACTAATGAAAAAAAGATTAGGCGTCACTAGATATATTGAAAATTAAGAATAGAAGCTGTAGTAAAAAACAAGAATTATTAAAAGCTATTGAAACTTATAATTTCAATAGTTTTTAAATTCATTAAAGTTCATTTTGTATGTTTACTTTTCAGTTTTATTATTTTATAATTGTTTATACGAGGATTTAATATGAAACTGATAGATAAATTAAAAGACATTAAATATAAAGAATGCATAATTAATGCTAAAGAAATAGCTAATAAAACCGATAAGAATACTATTTCCATTCTTTTTGATATGGCTAAATGTAACATTCAAAATGGATGTAATAATAATGAATATAAAGAACTAGGTTTTTATAGATTAACTAAAGAAGAAAGAAGTACATTTTTAACAAATAAATATAACAAAGAATTAATTAATAAATATAGTTCAAATACTGACAAAATTATATTTGCAGACAAAGGTTTACTTTATAAAAAGTTTAATATGTATTTAGGAAGAAAGTATATAGATTTAAGAGATGTTCAATATAAATCTTTCTCTGAATTTATATCTACTAGAAATAAAATCGTTGCTAGAAGTAGTAATCAAGATAGTTATGAAGTTATAGACATAGATCAAGATAAAATAAAGAATGAATATAACGTTCTAAAAATATATAACAGCATTATGAAAAAAGATGAAGTGATTGTAGAATCATATTTTGAAGAAAATTATATAACAAGATTTTCTAGTGAATTAAGTACTCTTAAGGTAATTACATTTTTAGATAAAAATGAAAATGTACATATACTTAATAAAGTTATTGTTGTTAATAAAAATGAAAAAGAGAAAATGTATGGATTTGTTAATGATGAAGGATATATAATTTCCCCATTAACTGATAATAAAGGACACATTTACATAGAACATCCAAAGACATTCAAGCCTATTAGTGGAGTAAAACTACCTAACTTTGACTATGTTAAACCCATGGTAGAAAGACTTGCTAAAGAAGTCCCTAGCATTAAATATATAGAATGGACACTAGCATTTAGGAAAGATGATTTAGTATTAATAAATGCTAGTAGTAAACCTAATATTTATGAAGTAAAACCTAATATGTTTAAAGAAAAGAAAGGATTACTTGAAACTTATAAAAAGTATATAAAATAATTTATGAATAAAGAGTTCTTAAGAAGTATAAGATATTATTTAATAGCGTTTGCATTTTTATTTATATTGTCCATTATATGTAGTATATTTGCTAGTGACTTTGTATTAAAAATAGATAATGCAGTTAGTGATTTTTTAACTAATTATGTAGTTAATAAAAATCTTACATCATTTTTTAAAATATTTACTAATTTAGGAAGTGTTAACTTTTATATAATATTAATCATATTTTTTATAATAATATTTAAAAATAAAAAGATACCATTATTAATAACTATTAATCTAGCCTATACATATCTACTAAATAATATAGCAAAGATTACTTTAAGAAGAGAAAGACCACTCATTAATCTAATAGAAAAACCCAGTGGATATTCTTTTCCAAGCGGGCATGCTATGTGCAGTGTAGCTTTCTATGGAATGCTTATATATATAATTAATAAGAAAATAAAAAGAAGAAACATAAAAGTAATATTAAACACAATGCTTACATTAACTGTGCTATTAATAGTATTCTCTAGAATATATTTAAATGTACACTATTTTGCTGATATATTATTTGGATGTTTATTTGGATTTTTAGCTTTAAAAATAACTATAGAATATGATAAACTATATAATGTGATAGGAGACTAATTATGAGAGATAAAATTATATTATTTATTAAAGGAATTGTTTTGGGAATAGCTTTTATTATTCCTGGAGTAAGTGGAGGAACACTAGCTGTTTTACTTGGAATTTATGAAGAGCTAATCGAGGCTATTAGTAATTTCTATAAGAGTAAAAATAACTTTGTTAAATACTTTATGTATTTATTACCTATAGGGTTAGGGGCTTTAACATCACTTGTTTTATGCGCTAAGCTAATTAAGTTCGGACTAGACAAATCGCCTATAATAACAATACTAATATTCTTAGGTTTAATTATTGGTGGAGTTCCAAAATTATTTAAAAGTGTAGATAAAAAACCAGAACTTAAAGACTTTTCTTTAATGCTTATAGGAATCATTATAGTAGTACTTATGATGATAATTGATAAAGGCTCTTCTAGTGTAAGTCTTTCTAATCTTAATGCTTTAGGTTACATAATACTCTTTTTAGTAGGAATGCTAGCATCTGCAACGATGGTAGTTCCTGGAATAAGCGGATCATTTACATTAATGTTAATTGGGTATTATGAGCCTATACTTAATGTAGTTAATGAAATATCTTCATTTAAAAACTTAAGCACTAATTTATTAATAATGATACCTTTCTTACTAGGAGTAGTTATTGGTATAGTAGCTATAGCAAAGATAATAGAATACTGTCTAAAGAAATATAGAACTAGCACTTACTATATAATAATTGGCTTTGTACTTGCTAGTATAATAAGCGTGTTTATAAGTGTATTTACTTATGAATTAAATGTAGTACATTTAATTATAGGAATAACTTTAATGCTTATTAACACTTTTCTAGTTTATAAAGTGTTTGATAAAATTGACTAGACAACTAGTCTTTTTTGTTGTACTATTAAGTAGGAGGGTAATGATGGAAGAAGTAAAAATTGATGTTAATGAGTTTATAAATAGGGTTGATTATATTGTTACATTTTTAAGAAATGATGAAAACTTAGAAGGGGCATATATTTATTTTAAAGATAAGTATGAAGCAGTAATATCGCTTGTGTATAGCAATATTACTAATGAAATTCAAAAGCTAGCTGAAAACTTAAGTTTTCCTAATATATATAAAGAAACAGGTATTAACTTAAATGTAGAGGTTTTAAATGAAAATGATAAAATATATACTTTAGCATATATATTTTATGATAGAAATGGGAAACTAGCTATGAATAAAGTTGAAGCCAATAAACTAAAACTTAATAAATAATACATATTTATAAGAAAGCTTAATACAAGTTTTCTTTTTCTTTTATCTATTTTATTTATAAAGGTTTTGTTGTATAATGTTACTATAGAGGAGAATGCATATGGAGTATTTTCAAAACTTTAATTATCACACTCATACTAAAAGATGTGGCCATGCCAAAATGTTTGAAATTGAAGAATATGTTTTAGCAGCTAAACAAGTGGGTATTAAGTCACTTGGCTTTTCAGATCACTGTCCAGTTACCACTTTAGAGCTTCAAGATATAAAATCACAAATGCACTTAAAAGAAGTAGATGATTACATAAACGGCATAAAAAGATTAAAAGATAAATATAAAGATATAGAATTATTAACAGGATTTGAATGTGAATATGATAATATGAAATCTTTGTTTTTAAGTGAACTTAGAGATAAAGTCGACTATATGGTCTTAGGACAGCACTTTATAACTGATGTTAAAAGAGAAGGAAATAGTAATTATCCTACAGTATACGCACATGAAATATGTGCAGCTATGGAAAGCGGTTTATTTGATATAGTTGCACATCCAGATATTTTTATGAATTATAGTGAAACATTTACTCAAATAGAAGAACAAACAAAATTTATGGAAAATGCTAAAGTAGCTTCCAGAATGATTTGTGAAAAAGCTAAAGAATTAAATATTCCACTTGAAATCAACCTTCATGGTATAGTAAATAACAAAGCTTATCCTTCAAGATTATTCTGGGAGATATGTGAAAAAATTGGCACACCTGTTATATATGGAGTAGATGCCCATGATCCCAACGAGTTCTTATCCATGAAAGAAAATATGGATAAAGTTGAAGCAAAAATAGGGTATGCTAATCTAAATATACTTGAATACTATAATCCATTAGAAGCTAGGAAAAATAATAAAGTTCTAGATAATAAACTAAGAGATACTGAAAACAGCAGCTTTACATATGAAGCTATGCTTGCAAATAAGACTATTTCAAATGCACTAAATAGTTTGCCTGATGATTTAGATAAAGAAACACTAGAATATAGAATTAATGAACTTTTAAAGAAAGATAAAAACACTTTAGAAATAAATAGTATTGTTAGAAATAGAGAAAGTTTGGAAGAAGCAACTTTTATGGTAAGAGATGACAGACTTTCATATGAAGAAAAGATATTTTATACTTCAAGGATTAAAGAAGGCATTTTAAGAGCAAGCGAAACATTAAAAAATAGAATGAACTTTATAGATAGTCTAATTGAAAATGTTGAAAAAGCGCTTAATGCTGGTGCTATTAGTAAAGGTGAAATATCTAATGTAGTTATGAAACTAACTGAAATTAATAATACTAAAGATAGAGAAAATAGGCGTTTGCTTATGGCAAATCTTAATGATTTTTATAAACAAAAATTAGAAGAAGGCGGTATTGAAAAAGGAAGCAAACTTATTAAATCTAATCCGTTATTTGGTAAAATGGAAATGGATGCTAGTCCATTCATGTGGAGTTCGGACGGATTTGCAAATATAATGGCAGTTGCTATGATAATTATGTTTATATTAGGTATAGGCGTTGGAGTAGCAATGATGCTTATAGGAATATAGGGAGTAGAATATGAATAAAGATTTGAAAAAGATATTTATAGTACTTGCTCTCTATTCTTTATCTGGAGGAATATTTTACAACTTTCAAGAGATTTGGATGGGTGAGAACTTCTTAAGTGTAAAAACAATTGGAAGTGTATTTAGCATTTGTGCTTTACTAACTATATCTATGCTATTTATCTGTTCTAGCTTAGTAAAAAAAGAAAGACTTAAAGATTTTACTTTAGGACTTATGTTTACTAATGTAATAGTTATGCTACTATTGTATCTATTAAATGGAACAGGACTAAACATAGCTATAAAGTTTTTAATAATGCTAGATTATGTAATAGATGTAGAAGTATTTGCCTGCATTTATCCAATGATAGCGCAGATAAGTAAAAATGATAAAGTATATGCAGCAAGAGGATTAGTATATTCAGCTTTCTTTTATTTAGGTTCTTTAATAACAATACTATTAATTAATAAAACTATAATAAGCAAAATAACAAATAATACATTTATATTTATAGGTTGTGTATTTCTTTTTATTGCATATTTAGTATTAAAAAAAGTAGATTTAGAAAAATATATAAATAAAAGCAAAGATGATACATTAATAGATAATAGAATATTTTTAAATAAAGTAAGAAAAGATAAAGTTACTAGAAATTATTTAATATTTAATCTAATGGGAAATATATCTTATTATTGTTTAAATGGCATGCTTCTAACTCTCATAATGGTAGGACTTAATAAAGAAACAAATGAAGCATCTATATTTATGCTAATAATGAGTATTATCTCAGTATTAATAGGCATTATTGCATTAAAAAAACTAACATTTAAAAATAATTATATAAACTTATCTATTAAATACATGTTCAGATCCATATTATACCTACTAGCATTTATATTTAATAGTAATATATTTTTCTTAATAGCAATTATATACACAAAGATTCTATCTGATTCATATTCTCATGTATCAGATGCACCATATATAAATAGATTTAAAGAAAGCGAACAATTTAATTTCAGCAACTTAGCCGAAGAATGTAAATATCTAGGAAGAGCAATAGGAACTTTTATATGTGCAATAGCAGTAACTTATTCACTTAAATATAACTTTCTATTTGCATTCATATTTGGCCTTATAGCTTTAGTATTTGCTTACTATTCATTATATTTAAGAAATAAAGAAATGGAGAAATAATTATGAAAGAGTTTTTAAGAGTAATAAAATTTATATTATTTTCAATCAGTGCAGGTTTAATAGAAATAGGTTCTTTTTCACTATTAAATGAACTATGCAATTTACCTTACTGGCCTTGCTATTTAATAGCTTTAGTATTATCAGTAGTATGGAACTTTACATTAAATAGAAATTTTACCTTTAAATCAGCATCTAATATTAAAGTTGCCATGATAAAAGTATTTATCTATTATTTAATATTCACACCTGTAACCACTATTTTAGGAGATTATTTGGTAGAAAAACTACTATGGAATGAATATTTAGTTACTGGTTTAAATATGGTTCTTAATTTAGTTACTGAATTTCTATACCAAAGATATTTTGTATTTAAAGATTCAATAGACACAAAAAATAAATGACAAAATATAAGCAAATGTTAATAATAGTTGACAAATTTCCATGTTTAAATGCTGGCATGCAACCATTAAATTAAGTATAATTTACAATGGAAGAGGTGAATAATAAAATGAATTTAGGTGAAAGGTTACTTGCTTTAAGAAAGGCAAAAGGTTTATCACAAGAAGAGGTAGCAGAGAAATTAAATGTTACAAGACAAACTGTTTCAAAATGGGAGACTGATGGAAGCACTCCTGATTTTGACAAAATAGTTCCACTTTGTAATTTATATGGAATCACTGCTGATGAACTTCTAACAGGTGCTAAAAGTGAAAGTAAAAAAGAATATGATATGAAAGACAATGATAATAGACTTAAGAAAACTAAAGGTATAGTTTTAGGAATATTTATGTTCTTTATTGCAGTTGCTTGGATAATAGTTTCAATTTTGGCACTAAAGCTTAATCCGATTTTATCTTCTGCTGTATTCTTACTTATATGTGGTTTAGGAGTTGCTATGATAGTTTATTCTTCAATTTATTATAAGAATGAAAGAATAGAAAAAAAGAATAAGCTTTTAAAACAAATTGATTCATTACTTGGTCTTGTCACTTTAGTAATATATTTACTAATTAGCTTTGCTACCAGTGCTTGGCATATCACTTGGGTAGTTTGGATTATTTATGCATTAGTAATGGAAATAGTAAAACTAGTCTTTTTACTAAGAGGTGAAAGTATTGAAGAATAAAGGGTTAATTATTACTTTAATAGTTTTAATATCAATAATGGTTATAGGATTAATAACTTTTTTAGTTATTAATTTGAATAATAATCACGGATACTCTATCTTTAGAAGTAAGAAAATAAGTGATAATTTATTAATAGATAAAGTATATACTGGTAGTTTTGACTTGGTTGATATAGATAGTAATGCTGCTGATATTTATATTAAAGAAAATAAAAGTGAAAATGTACATATAATTATATATGGAAAAGACAATACTGCATCAGTCAAACAAGAAAACTCTAGCATTAAAATTGATGTTAAAACAAAAACATGTAAGTTCTTATGTATAAATACTACTATTTCTAAAGTGGAAGTTTATTTACCAAAGGCTTACGAGAAGAAGATTAATATAAAAAACAATTTTGGAGATATAAGTGTAGAAAGATTTGAAAAAGCAAATATCAAAATAGAAGAAGATGCTGGCGATATTGATGTTACTTCAGCTGATATCATTAATATTATAAATCATTATGGAAATATTAAAGTAGGTGCAGTTAATGAAATTACTGCAAATGAAGATCTAGGTGATATAAGGATAAATACTGTTAATGGTTATCTAGATTTAGAAAATAACTGTGGCGATATTAAAATAGAAAATGCTTTTATAAACAAAAGCTCATATATTAAAAATGATTTAGGAGATATTAAAATAGGTAAAACCACTAATATTAATATAAATGCTAAAACATCACTAGGAGATGTCAAAGTCAATAAAACAGATAAAGAGGCAAATATTTCACTAGTGATTACTAATAACCTGGGTGATATAGTTGTAAATAATTAGTACTAGATAATTACTATCTTCATAAAATAAAAAAACCTCTAATATTTGTTAATCAAAGCTTACACTTTATAGTTTCGTCTTCTGTTTAGTCAGAAGGTTTTTTCTATTAGCGCTGTAAAAACAATTACTAATAAAACACAAAATAATTAATAGATGCTACAAAAATATTAATATTTTGTGTATAATATATAAAGTGATGAAAATGAAAGAGATAATAATTTTAATAGCAGCACTTATATTATTAGCTATATATATTTATTATGAAAATAATGCTCTTAAAGTAAGCAAATATACTGTTAAAAATAGTAAACTAAATAAGGATAAAAAACTTACTATAGCTCATATATCTGATTATCATAACAATAGTTCTAAACGTCTTAACTCTATGTTAGTTTCTAAAATTAATGAAATAAAGCCTGATATAATTGTTATCACAGGAGATATAGTTGATTCTAGTAGGACTAACATAAAAACTGCTTTAAAGCTTATTGATAATCTAAAAGATAATAAAATTTATTATGTGCCTGGAAATCATGAAGCTAGAATTAAAGAGTGTTCATATTTAATAGAAGAAATGAGAAAAAGAAACGTTACTATATTAGATAACAAAAAGAGTGTTTTTGAAGGAATAAATATTTATGGAATAAGAGATCCCTTCTTCAAAAGTAAAAATGAACTTCTTCAAAGCAGCATAGTTAAAGAAGAGTTAAATACTTTTAATATAGAAAATAGCAGTTTTAATATCTTGCTATCTCATAGACCAGAGATGTTATTAGAGTACTCAGCTAAAGGCTTTGATTTTGTTTTTACAGGTCATGCTCATGGAGGACAGTGGAGAGTTCCTTTTATTGGTGGACTTTATGCACCACATCAAGGAATATTCCCTAAGTTTACTAGTGGAGTACACATAAAAGATAACACAAATATGGTGATAAGCAGAGGACTAGGTAACTCTAGCTTTCCAATAAGAATAAACAATAGACCAGAGTTAGTTATAGTACAGATAAAAAATGAAACTAATTAAATATCTATTATGTATTTAATTTAGCTTAAAAATTTTCTTTTAAAATAAATATTTAAACTTGAAAACTATGCTTACTAATTACAATTATAAGAAATTTTGCAAGCAAAAAATATTGTTTTATCATTCTTAAAAGACAATAAAATTGATAATGTAGATATATGTGAATCATTTGATAATATCGATATTTTTAAATTGGGTACTGATCTTGGATTTGATATTAGAGGTGCATTTTTTCCTCCGGACTATTGTTAGTAAATGAAACAGAATATAGAATAGACATGTTTAATTCTAATAAATTAATAGTATATAAAAATTGTATGGAATTAGATTTTACAAGGACTATAATTGCCTATGAATTAGCAAACTATATTTTTGAAAAGAAAGTAAATAAAACTGATATATTAGTAATGGGTGATATGTATAACCAAGAACGCACAAACAAGAACATTATGATTTTGATAATTGCTAATATAATTATTAGTCCATTAACATATATGGATAGTGATATTAGAATTAATCATGTACCGCATATAAGCTAGCCTACTAAAAAACTAAGAAAATGATTATAATTTTTAAATAATTATCCATACTAATTATAGGAGGATAGTTATGACACAAAAAGAATTATTATATTTAGAAGATGCCATCGGGCATGAAACTAGTTTAATTAATGTACTTACTGAAACAGTTAGCTTTCTAGAAAATGAAGATTTAGTTACTTTCATAGAAAAAGAAATGAAAAAACACAAAACCATGAAAGAAAAACTAATGAATATGTTAAAGGAGAAAGCCAATGAGTAAAGATCAGTTATTAATGGAAAATTATTTGTTATTATTAAAAAGTACAGTTGAAGTTTATGTCCATGGGACTTTAGAAAGCTCGAATGTAGATATGAGAAGCTTACTTAAAAGAGGACTTGACGAAACTATGAAACATCAAGCTAATACATATGACGAAATGACTAAATATGGATGGTATACAATAAATAATATAGAAAGCAAAAGTGTCAAAAAAACTCTAAAAACTATAGAGAGTAAAAATTAGATGAAACTTTTCATCTTTTTTTAAATTTTTAATATTGATTAAATACTTTATTATGTGACAAACTAAATTTGATAATAAAGGAGGAAAGAAGAAGAAATTTATTTTAGTTTTATTTGTAGTTTTATTGGCTGCTCTGGGGGTTGCTGGTTATTTATATAATAATAAAAATAGTGCTAAAGAAAATAATAATGCTTCTAGTGTAGTTGCTGATATAAGTGTTAATCTATCTGATTTATCTAGTTTAAAGACTTATACAAAAGAAGATTACGAAACATTTTTAAATGATTATAAAAATAGTGGTTTACCTAACGTTTACGTTACAGAGTTTTTATTTGACGGTGCCGGAATGTATAAAACTTATGATTTAGATGATTTTATAGAAGAAGGAAACGACGTTGAAGTTAAAACATATACTGGGACTGTAATTAATATTAAAAGTTCTGGAACCTATGAATTTACTGGTGAGTTAGTAGGCGGAATGATTGCTGTCAACACAAATGATGTAAATGGTAAAATCAACATTTTGTTAAATGGTGTAAAACTTGACACTGATTCTAAAAAAGTACTAGTTATTCATGTATATAATAAAGATATAAATTATACTGGTGCTAAAGTAGTTATTAATGCTACTCAAAACACTAAAAACTATATAGAAGGTGGAAAACTTAAGAAAGTATCTTTAATTGGAAGTGATGAGTTATCTTCATATACATCAAGGTATTCAGGAAGTAATAAAACTAATTATACTGCTTATACAAATTATTATGGTGTTTACACTAAAGCTGATATCGATAAAGTCTTATTTGCTAAAATCACTGCGGATAATGAAGATTTACAAGATGGAGATCCATATTATTTCTATAAAGCTGCAGGCGCTATTAGCTCTGATATAGATTTGTATTTTGAAGGTGAAGGTTATCTAGAAGTAACAAGTAAGAACAAAGAAGGAGTTGAAACTAAAGGTAACTTAACATTTGCTGGAGGAATAGGAGATTATGTTGTTAATGCACAAGATGATTGCCTTAATACTACTACAGATGGTACTAATGCTAGAAATACATTAACAATAGATGTTAATTCACTTTATGCAATCGTTTCTTTAGAAGCTGATGAAGGAGATGCAATAGATTCAAATGGTGAGCTTATCATAAATGGTGGAACAATAGTCGCTTTAGCTAAACCTGGACAAGATGCTGGAATAGATAGTGAATCTGGAATATACATTAATGGTGGAACTATTTTAGCGACAGGTGACATGTATGACGAAGTTAAAAGTGATTCTAAACAAAACTTTATGGTGCTTTCTTTTGGAACATCAACTACTGAAAATGATGTAATTACATTATTAGATCAAAACTCTAATGTGGTATTCTCATATAAGACTGATAGGACATATGCTAATTTGGTTTATTCTTCAAGTAAATTAATAAACGGAACATATAATATGTATAAAAATGGAACTATTAATGGAAGTGAAAACTTTGGATTTTATACAAACGCTACTTTCGCAGGTGGTGAACAGCTAGGATATAATTCAAATAATATTCAGGGTATGGGCGCTGGAATACCTAATAGCTTTAATGGCGAAAATGGAAATAGGACTTCTAAAGATAGAACTGAAATGCAAAGCATGCCAGGAAATATGCCTAATAACATGGGTGGAAACACTACAGCATCCAATAAAGACTTTGTAATAAGTGGAATATCTAACTTATTTAGTGGTGTTGCTACTTACAGCGAATAATTTGCTTATGATATATTTAAGTAAATCTTGATTTTGAGATTTACTTTTTCTATGATAAAATATTTCTAGGAGTCACTTATGAAAAAGATAAATTATAAATTAATAATAATGGTTATTCTATCTTTAATAGCAATTATATTTGTATATAATGATTACTTTTTATACAATACACCTATATTAAAGGTTAAAAAAATAAATAATGAAACAAGAGAAAGTACTTTGCATAAAGAAGAATACTTAGATCAGAGAATTACTGGAATTATCATGAATGGAGAGTTTAAAGGAAAAGAGTTAACCATTACAAATACATCATCTTATTCACAAGTCTTTGACATGAGGATAGAAGAAAACACTGAAGTCTTTGTTAATCTAAACACAAATGGTGATTTTATATCTATACAAAATATAAAAAGAGATAAATACTTAATAATACTTCTTATTATCTTTATAGATTCAATATTAATTGTAGCAAATAATAAAGGAGTTAAAACTTTACTAAGCTTATTTATAAACATTGCATTAACATCTTTAGCAATAATGATATTCAAAAGGAATTTTAGAAATATTAATATGTTACTTTTATATATAATTGTTTCTATACTTTTTATTGTTATTTCACTTTATATAACAAACGGCAAGGGCAAGAAAACTATATCTGCAATTGCTTCTAGTATAATATCCTTATTCATATCCTTTGGCTTATCTTTTTCTTTAATCAAATTATTTGGTAAAGACTTATTTATATGGTCTATGGAATACATCGAAGCTGTACATGACTATCAAAACTTTTTCTATACAAGTATACTTTTATGTGGATTAGGTGCAATTATGGATATCTCCATTACAATAAGTTCTTCTCTTAATGAGCTAATATTAAAAAATCCAAATATTGAAAGAAAATCACTTATTAAATCTGGAAAAGAAATATCTAAAGATATAGTTGGTACTATGAGCAATGTGATGCTTTTTACTGTATTTACACCTGTACTTCCCAGTATTCTACTTGCAATTAAGGATAATATCCTACTTATTAATGCATTAAACATATATGGAGAGCTTGAACTAACTACTGTACTATGCGCTTGTATTTCTATTGTGCTTACAATTCCAATATCCCTATATACTTCTGTATTTATACTTAAAGGGAAGGAGGAAATTAAATGATTACTATACTATTTATAATATTTTTCTCTTTACTTCTTTTAGTAGGAAGGGAAAGAGGATTTAAAACTTTCTTGTCTTTCATACTTAGTCTATTCTTAATTATACTTTACGTAAGATTTATGGCTTTAGGAATAAGTGCAATTGTGCTTGCTATTATAACATGTATCTTATCCACAATAGTATCTCTTTTCATTCTAAATGGTTACAATAATAAGACAAAATCTTCGTTTATTTCAATTTTGTTTGTGCTTTTAATAATAAGTATATTTATTATTGTTATTGGCAAGGTAAGTCATGTTGGAGGATTTTCAGTAGAAGAGCTTGATACTGTTGGAATGTATAATAGGGACATTAACTACAATATGAATGATGTAATAGTAGGTGTATATTTAGTATGTATTATAGGTACTGTTATAGATACATCTATTTCAATAAGTTCAGCTATGAATGAAATACTTGTTAATAATCGTGATATATCTAGTAAAGAATTGTTTAAATCAGGAATGAATGTAGGTAAAGACATACTTGCTACTACTATTAACACCTTATACTTTGCTATTATAAGTGGTTTTATAGGTTTCTTTATGTGGCACAGAGATACATCTTTTGGCTATATTATTAACTATAAAGCATTTGCACAAGTAATTCTAGAGCTTCTGCTGTCATTTATAACATCAATTTTAATTATCCCCATAACAGCTTATATAAGTTCTAAATTATTTAAAAAGTAAGGTGAAATTGATGAAAGATGAAGAAATAATAAGAAAATTATATATTGATTTATGTGAAGCTAGTATCAACAAAGATTTAGATAAATTGAATGATTTATTGTCTGATGATTATGTTTTAATTCATATGACAGGAATGAAACAAAGTAAAGAAGATTATACTATTTCAGTTAATAAAGGAGAACTTAAATATTTTGACTCAATTCATGAAAGTATAGAAGTTAAAATAGAAGGTAATAAAGCTTTTGTAATCGGAAAGACTAAAACACTAGCTTCGCCTTTTGGAATGAGTACTTCTTGGTGGAGATTAAGGCAAGACTTAGTTTTAGAAAAAAGAAATGGTAAGTGGCTAATTGTTAAATCACAAGCATCTACGTATTAATTTCCAACTGAATTATTTCGTGGCATAAAACTTATATATTGCATATATTTTTAATGATAATAGATATGCATTTTGATTTAAGAGATACTGTACAATTATTATAGTAAACAAAAGCCAAGTTAAAAGCTTGATTTTTTCTTGCTTTTGTTAATATATGTGCTATAATTGAAACTGAAAATCATTTTCAAATTGAAAGGAAGAATATATGACATACAACACTAAACAAAAAGATAGTATATTAAATGCTATAAAAAAGCAAAAGAAAGAGTTTGCAATAAGAGATATTTATAATGAACTAAATGGAAATATAGGCTTAACAACTATTTATAGACTTATCGATAAACTAGAAAAAGAAGGAATTGTCAAAAAAATTACTCATCAAGAAGATAGTTTTTATTACCAATACTTGGAAGAGTGTAATGAAGAAAATCATTTCTATTTAAAATGTGAAAAATGTGGGAATTTAATACATATAGATTGTGACTGTATTAAAGAGTTATACGAGCATATAAGTTTAAAACACAATTTCCAATTTAATAAAGAAAACATTATTATAAATGGACTGTGCAGCAAATGCAGTAAAGGAGGGAAGTAAATATGTTAGATGTTATATTGGATGCACTTTTAGACACATTAAAACTAATACCATATCTATTTATCACTTTTATAGTGCTTGAGTTCATTGAGCATAAGTTAAGTCATAAAAATCAAGAGATTCTTATAAAGAATAAGAAATATGGTCCTATTGTTGGTGGAGTACTTGGAGCACTTCCTCAGTGTGGATTTGGAACGATGGCTTCTTCCTTGTTTTCAAATAAAATTATTACTATGGGTACTTTAATAGCTGTATTTTTATCAACAAGTGATGAGATGCTGCCAATTATGATAAGCGAGCAGACTAATATAATAACAATATTAAAAATTATTGCTTTTAAAGTTCTAATCGGAATAATTGTAGGTTTTATAGTTGATTTAATATTTAAAAGAAATGAAGATAGTCACGAGCACATAAGTGAAATGTGTGAGCATGACCATTGCGAATGTGAAAAAGAAGGTGTTATACTTTCTAGCATAAAACACACATTAAAAATAGGATTTTTTATATTATTAGCTAATCTTATTATAAGTTTAATTATATATTTTGTAGGAGAGGATAAATTATCTAATTTATTGCTTTCAAAAAACATATTTACTTACTTTTTGGCAAGCCTTATAGGATTAATTCCAAACTGTGCTAGTAGTGTCATTATAACTGAACTATATTTATCTGAAATAATAACAATTGGAACATTAATGAGCGGTTTATTAACTGGAAGTGGGCTAGGAATATTACTTCTTTTCAAGACTAATAAAGACTTAAAAGAAAACTTAAAAGTGTTATCAATTATATATTTTGTGGGTGTGATTGTTGGAATTATAGTGGATTTGGTACTTTAGGAGGATTTATGGATATAATAAAAAATATAGCAATTATATTTATGTCAATTTTCTTTGAAAGCTTTCCATTTTTACTGCTTGGAAGCTTTATCTCTGCAATTATTGAAACATATGTATCAAATGAAACTATAACTAAAATCGTGCCAAAAAATAAAGTATTAGGATCTATAGTTGGAGTATTTTTAGGCTTTTTCCTTCCTGCTTGCGACTGTGCAGTTATTCCTGTATCTAAAAGACTTTTAAAGAAAAAAGTTCCTATTAACGTAGCAATATCTTTTATGCTCGCTTCGCCTATTATAAATCCTGTAGTTTTACTTTCTACATATTCTGCATTTTATAAAACTAATCCTGAAATTTTTTGGTATAGACTTATACTTGGAATAATTGTTTCCTTACTTATCGGTATTATTATGGGAATTATATTTGGCACTAAAGAAGTATTAAATGGAAAAGATGAAGAATGCACTTGCAACCACTGTCACTCTAAAGAAAATCATAATCATAAAAGAAGTATTAAAAATAATATTCTTAGTATAATTAAACATACAGGAGTAGATTTATTTGATGTAGTAAAGTTTTTAATGTTTGGAGCGTTTATTGCAAGCTTAGTTCAAACTCTTCTTCCTAGAAATATATTATCTTTCTTTAATAATAATGAAATTTTATCAATCATAGTTCTACTTCTATTTGCTTATTTAATATCACTTTGCTCAACTTCAGATTCATTTGTTGGTAAATCCTTGTTATCATCATTCTCTAAAAGCTCAATAGTAGCATATTTGCTTTTAGGTCCTATGATAGATATTAAAAACACAATAGTGCTTTTAGGAAACTATAAAAAAAGCTTTGTATTTACTTTAATTACTCTTATATTTTTAATCACATTCATAGCGTCTGTACTGGTGGTGAAAATCATATGAAAAAGTTCTTAAGTTTTATTTGTTTTCTATATGCAGGTATTATAATCTATATATGGCATAGTGATATGCTTTTAAACTTTTTAGCGCCAACTTTAGCATTGTATATTAAGATTTCATTATTTCCCATTACAATAATGGGACTGGTTTTGCTAATAAATAAAAATGTTGAGTATAAGTTTAAGATTAGTGATTTAGTTTTACTTTTGCCACTGGTTATGATAATTCTTGCTGGTGACGGAAGATTAACTGTGTCTTTAGCTAGCAACAGAATGTTCACAAACACAAGTGCTGCACCTATAGTAGAAGAAGTGGAAGAAAATATAGAAGAAATTATTATTCCTGAGGCATTTGAAAAAAAAGAAGAAAAGAATAACACTTTTGAAGAAGTGGATTTTGAAATAATTGATGAGACTTACGAGTATTTAACAAGTTATATGAATTCTAAAAATGAAGCCTATAACCAAGTAGGTAAAACAATAAGAGTAAGGGGTTTCATAGTGAAAAATGATTATATGCCAGAAGGATATTTTGCAATAGGTAAATATTCAATCAGTTGCTGTGTTGCAGATGCCTCATTTGCTGGTTTTATTTCAAAATATGACACTAGCAAAGTAATAGAAGGCAAATGGTATGAAATAGAAGGAGTTATTGCTAAAGGAAAAACAAGAGATGGCTACGATATGATATATATAGATGTGGCCAATATTAAAGAAATAGATAAGTCTAAAGAAAAACAATATGTCTATCCATGTTATAATTATGATGATTCATGCTCAGCCCTTATGAAGTATAATTTATATTAATTTGAATAATGAAGAAAACACATCATGCTTTTCTATTGTTATATTATTTATGATTTTAAGTATGACATAATTAAGATTAATTATTGTGATAGCTATCTCATATTAAACGAAGAAAAAATACCAAAGTTTACAACACAGATTTATCGGATAAATATTTAAAATAATCTATCTAATATAAGCTCGATTCCATTATATAAAAATGACGAGGAGTTAATAGAAAGTGAACTTAGTAATGCTACATTGTATTGCTAAATAATTTATGCTAGAAGAAGAAACATTTAAATAAAGTATATGTGATTATAATCAATTAAAAAAATATGGATTTAAAAAACAAAAAAATGAAATATTAAGTAAAGTAAGAAAAAATATAGATACAGTATATTGTCAATTAAAAGACAAAGTTCAGTGTAAATATGTAATAAATGCAGGAAATCATTTTACTGATGTGGAAAAGAGGATTGCAAAAGGAATAGCTTATTTGCTAAAATAGATTTGTAAATATAGAAAGAAGGTAAAATATGTTTGATTTAGAAGGAAGAGTAGCAGTTGTGTCTGGCGCAAGTAGTGGACTAGGAAAACAAATGGCTTTAGGTTTTGCTCGTGCTGGAGCAGACGTAGCATTAATTGCAAGAAGAATTGAAAAGCTTGAAGAATTAAGAATAGACATAGAGAAAATTGGAGTAAAAGCTTTAGCTATCAAATGTGATGTAACTTCTACTGAAGAAATAAATGAAGCAGCAAGAAAAGTAGAGAAAGTTTTTGGAAAAGTCGATATCTTAGTCAATTGTGCGGGTTCTTCAAAAGACAAAGGTGTATTAGAGATGGAAGATGAAGAATGGGATTTTACAATAAATACTGACCTAACTAGTGTATTTAAAATGACAAGAACATTTGCAAACATAATGAAAAAAAATCATTATGGAAGAATTATAAACATAGCATCAATGTATGGAATGGTAGGAAATAGTGAAATACCAACAATTGCTTATCACTCAAGCAAAGGAGGAGTTGTTAACTTTACAAGAGCAGCGGCAGCTGAACTAGCAAAAGTGGGAATTACGGTTAATTGCATTTGTCCGGGATACTTTTATACAGAGCTTACAACAGCAGTTTTAGATACACCAAAGTTTCAAGAATTTGCTAAAAGCCATGTGCCGATGGGTAGATATGGCCAAGAAGGTGAACTAAATGCGGCTGCCATATTCTTAGCAAGTGAAGAAGCTAGTTACGTAACGGGAATAATACTTCCAGTAGATGGAGGATACACAGCAGTTTAAGTTAATGTGAAAATAGATAGTAGCCTTAGCAATATAATTAAAAACTATCAATTCTATGATTTTAAATCGTGCTTTGTACCCATGTGGCAGCGGATTGAAGTATAAAAACTGTCATGGTAAATAGTCTCGTAAAGCCCCGTAAATAAAGGGATTGCGAGGCTTTTTCTTTTCCTAAAAAGTTGTAATTTTTTTCAAAAAAGTGCCTCTACATACGTTTTACATACGTTTTTTTATGTGGATTTGAGGCAAATTCAAGGTTATTTAGGTTTATTATGATATAATATTAATTGGGTGGTTACATGGTAGAAAATATCGATTTAGCACTAAATAATATATTAAGCGATGAACTTGCAAATTTTAACTTTTCAAAATTATATTTAGATTTATATAATAACTATGATAAAAGAGTTAAAAATATTTTTTCATTTTTACATCAAAATTTAAATAGTTTAATTGGCTTTATGAATGATAAGAGTAAAACTAATCATCATTTTAATGCTGATGAAAGCAGAAGCCTTATTTTTTTAATTGAAACAATTAACGAATTAAAACTAATGTTAAAGAATACCAATTTGGCTTTTTCGGTTAATACAGATTATGAAGCGTTTTTAAAATATTGTGATAGTTTTTTATCATCATCTGGTGGTAGTACAATTCCAAATGATTATAAAAGATTTAATCTAATAAAATATGATACAATTTTCAATATGAATAATGAAATAACGGTAAATTCAAATACATATAAAACAAATTTTAAAACTAAAATAATTGGTAGCGGTGCATATGCGGATGTTTATAGGTATAAAGATGAGTTTTATAACGAATTTTATGCATATAAGAAATTAAAGAAGGAATTTACCGATAAAGAGCTTGGAAGATTTAAAAAGGAATTTGATTTTTTAAATAAGTTAAATAATCCATATCTTCTAAAAGCATATAAATATTTAGAAGATGATGATGCATATGTTATGGAATATTGTGATTTTACACTTAAAAAGTATTATGAATTATATAATGGAAATAAAGAAAAATTAAATTTTAATAAAAGAAAAAGTATTGCATTACAATTCTTAAAAGCAATTCAATATTTACATTCTAAAGAGATATTGCATAGAGATATAAGTTTCAATAATATTTTAATCAAGCAATACGATGATGATTTAATTTCTATTAAGGTTTCTGATTTTGGCCTAATTAAAGAAAAAAATTCTGATCTAACATCAACTGGTTCTGAAATAAAAGGAACAATAATTGACGATACATTAGTTGATTTTAAAAATTATAATATTAAAAATGAAATATATGTTATAGGTATTATTTTGTTTTATATTTTTACTGGGAAACAAAGCTTACAATTAACTAATAATGCAATTTCAAATATTGTTAAAAAATGTGTCGATAGAAATCATAGTAATAGATATGATAACGTTTCAGAAATAATTGAAGATGTGAAAGAAATGGCTAATATTGATGAATCAAAAAATAAAAGTATTATAAAATATAATAATACAATTATGGAAAATGGATTGAATGAACTCGCTTTATATATGCTACAAAATGCAGTAAATGGTGATGGAATAATTATTAAATCAAAAACAATAATAGGACTAACTATCCAATGTGGTACTAAAACTTTTACACCAGCTAATGCCAAAGAGGAAGCAAATATGGAGTATTCTATGGAATTATTAGTTAATAATGATTATATTAGAGGTACAAATTATAAAGGTGAAGTATTTAAAGTTACAAAGAGAGGCTTCGACTTGTTTGAATAATCACATATATGATATAATGATTATAGAGGTGCTTGTATGAAAAAGAAAAAAATATTAATTATTGTTGCAATTGTGATTTTTGTTTTAATGTTAATACCAATACCTACTCATTGGAAAAATGGTGTTACAGAATATAAAGCTATTTTGTATAAGTATACTATAGTTCATACACCAACTGAAATTTCATTTACAGGTTATGAAGATGGATGGGAACTTAAAATTTTAGGAATTAGAGTTGGTGGAAATATAAATGCTGATGAAAGATTAAAACATGATGAAAGTCCAGCGCAAAAAAATGTTGGTAGTGTTTTAATAGAAATTAAAGAAGATACAAGAACAACAAAAGGAGCGTCATTTATAATAAAAAACACTACAGATGAAGAATATGCTTATGGTCCAACATATACTATTGAAAAGTTTGAAAATCAAGCATAGAAAGAAATCGATACATTGACAGGAGAACCATTAACATGGAATTCAATAGTTTATTCTTTGAAAGCACATGAAGAGAAAGAGTTTATTGTTGATTGGTCTTTAGGATATGGCGAATTAAAAAGTGGAACATACAGATTAGTTAAAAGTGACTTAAGAAAATCAAAGAGTCCAGATTCACAAGCATATACTATTTATGCAGAATTTGATATTAAATAAAAGATTTTAATAAATACGTTTTTACATACGTTTAGTTGTAATTCTAAAGAAATAATAAGTTGTAATATTTATAAGATATTTGTAATTTCAACAAAAAAATTGTAAATATTGTAGTAAAATTGTAGATTTTACACCATGTGGCAGTGGATTGAAGTATAAAAACTGTCATGGCAAATAGTCTCGTAAAGTCCCATAAATAAAGGGATTGCGAGGCTTTTTCTTTTTCTAAAAAGTTGTAATTTTTCTTCAAAAAGTGCCCTCTACATACGTTTTTATTTTTGAAAAATAATGATTAATATAAAATGTATTTATAATAAATTATTAAATTATGTTATAATTATATGTAAGAAATAAAAGGAGTGAAAATATGAATAAAATAATAAAATGGTTTTTAAGCAATGTTAAGATTATTATACCAGTTATGTTAACTATTACTGTCGCTACTATTGTTGGAGTATTAATGCTTAATAAACCAAATGGTGGTACGCCTAAACAAAAGAATTCAAATACACAAATAGATACAAATATTAAAAATGATGATACAAAGACAAAAGAAGAAACATCTACCGATTTAGATACAAAAAAAGATGATGATGTTAAAAATGATGTGAAAGATAATACTGATGATAATTCAAATGCACAAAATAAAGATAATGAATCTAATACAGGATTAAACCCAAATACAGGATTAAATACAAATACTGAGTCAAACACAAATACTGAATCAAACACAAATACAGGATCAAACACAAATACAGGATCAAACACAAATACAGGATCAAACACAAATACAGGATCAAATACAAATACTGAATCAAACACAAATACAGGATCAAATACAAATACTACAATATCAGAACTTGTTGTTACGCCACAAATTACAGAAAATTCTTCGTGTATCAATTCTAGTTGTATTTATTCTATTACTGGAAGTGTTTCTGTTTCCGGTGGTACTGGAAATTATACTTATACATTAAGATTAAGTGAGCCTGCTGGAGTAAGCAAAGAAGTGCATACAAATTCTGTAGCGTTTTCTGGTAGTTCATTATATGATGGTACTTATACATTAAATTATGAAGTTAAGGATTCAAGTGGAACTACTAAAACAGGTACTAAAACATATGAATTAAAAAAGAAACCTATTGAATCCGGCGAGCCATTAACTGCTAGTGCTAGAATAACTACTCAACGTTCTTGCAAAGGAAGTAATTGTACTGAACAAGTAGTTTTATCAATACAACATTCTGGTGGTAGTAAGCCTTATAAAGTTGAATATACTTTATATAGAGATGGTAATGTTGTGGCAAGAACAGGATCTCCATTAGAAAAGAACGTATATGCAACTACTTTATTTTTAAATTTTGTTGCTGGAAATTATACGGCAACCTATACAATAACTGATGCAAACGGAAAAACAACGTCTGGTGAAACATCTGCTACATTTGAAACTTGTTGCTAATATACAAAAAAAATTTAAAAATTTTAAATTTTGAAAATTAGATACGTTTTTGCATACGTTTTGTAATGCATCCGAAGCAAAAATAAGTTGTAGATTTTACAAGTTCTTTGTAATTTCAACAAAAATTTTGTAAAAATTGCAGAAAAATTGCAGTTTCTACACCATGTGGCAGTGGTAAAAAATATAAACAGTGTTGTGGTAAATAGTTCACAAAGCCCGGAAATATAAGAATTTCCGGGCTTTTTCTTTTTCTAAAAAGTTGTAATATTTCTTCAAAAGGTGCCTCTACATACGTTTTATATACGTATGTAAAACGTATGTAGCCATTATTTAGAGCCTAATAAAGCCTTTATTTATAAGGTTTTACGAAGAAAATGATCACTGTCCCTACAGTACAAGACAAGGACTATAAAAGTTTATGATATAATATTAATAGGTGGTTTTATGACAAAAATGATTCACATTTCACATAATGGTAATAAAGAAATACTTTTTACTTATGCTGCAGGATATTATAATTCGGGCATGATTTTGGCTGATGTATTGCTAGATGATAACAGATATTCGCAGTTGTCATCTTTGATGGAAGGATTTAGAATAGAAAGCATAAAACTTGAGGAAGAGTATAACATATATCCGGTCATGTTTTTATTCCGCCATTATTTAGAGTTAATAATAAAAGCTATGTACGTATATTTTGACATTAATAATAAAAAATACTATGATATGAAAGTTAATTTACTTAGTAATCATAGACTTAGTGAAATTTGGCCTGGGCTTAAGCAAAAATTAATGGAAGAGGAGTCGGATTACTATGGTGAAGATTCATATTATTTTGTAGAAACTTTAGATGGGATTGTAAAAAAATTTATTTTAATTGATAATGATTCATATCGCTTTAGGTATCCAATTGATAAAAATAATGATTTATATTTTAAACGTGATAAAGAGTATAATCTTGAAAAAATCAGAAATGATATACGTGAATTTGATGAGATAATACATGAATTCATGTAATTATTGTTGGCATATGAAAAATAGGAAAAATATGGTATAATTAATATAGGAGTTGATGTTATGAAAAAAGAATATTTATTTAAAAATTTAGGTACAGGAAATACAATAGTAATAATTGATGGTAACAAACTATCAATTATTAGAAAAGGTGTTAGATCTTTTATGAATTTTGGATTGAAAGGTGAAAAAACTATTTTATTGAATCAAATATCAGCTGTGCAATTGAAAAAATGCGGTATGACTGCTGGATATATTCAATTTGTATTATCTGGTAGTAGAGAAAGCAAAAATGGTTTAAGAGATGCGTTAAAAGATGAGAATACAGTTACATTTAATCTTGATCCAAAAAATGCTAATGCTAATGCTGAGGAAATTAAAAATTATATTGAAGAATTTAATGCCAACCAAAATAGTGGAAATACGATTGCTCAAAATGTTAAGACTCCAATCGAGCAAGTTAAAGAGTTAAAAGAATTACTTGACATGGGTGCAATTAGCCAAGAAGAATTTGATCAAAAGAAAAAAGAACTATTAAACTTATAGTATTAAAAATTAAATTCTACATACGTTTTTACATACGCTTTGGTAGAGTTCTTGGACGCTCTCAAAAGCTCTCAAAAGCCAATTTGTGAGGTTTTATAAGGGTTTTAAAGAGTTTTATAGTCTCAGAAGCTTGAAATATCGCATCCATGTGGCAGTGGTAAGAAATATAAGAAATGTCATGGTAAATAATGCTCGTGAGCCCAGTAAATATAAGGGTTTGTGAGTTTTCTCTTGGATACAATTTTTGCGTATATGCAGCAAGGTAATAGTGGTGGAGTTGCATTAACTGAAAATATGAAAATAGCAGGTATAAATATTGCAGGATCATTTACATTGTTGGGACATTATAAAGTTGGATATATGATTCCTTGTGATATTGTTCAAAATAACATTAATGATTGGAGGAACAAGTAATGAAAAAATTATTTGGTGGAATTGATTTAACTTGGAAAAAGTTAATTATATTTGCGATTGTTGCCGGAGTCTATACTGCAATAATGGCAATGTTACCTATAGCAAAAGATACATCTTTTAGTGATTTGTGTGTTACTTTTGAAGTATGGATCTTATTTGGAATTTTTATAATCATGAATAGTAAATCACCTAAAGATTCAGCACTTAAATGCTTCGTATTCTTTCTGATAAGCCAGCCACTTGTTTATTTAATACAAGATGTTGTTAATGGTAGCATGTTATTTAAAACTTATTATAGATATTGGTTTATGTGGACAGTTGGATGCTTACCAATGGGATTTATTGGATATTACATGAAAAAAGATAAATGGTGGGGACTATTAATATTAACTCCGATATTAATGCTTCTAGGAGAAGAATTTGGTGGATATTTATCAAAAACAATGTTCTCATTTCCAAGACATTTACTAACTACTATATTCTGTTTAGTAACATTAGTTATTTATCCATTAGTCATATTTAAGAATAAGAAAATAAAAATAATTGGTGAAATAATAAGTGGAATTATAATTGCTGTTATATCAGTTTTATGTTTTATTAATCCACCTATATATAGCACAGATATATTAATAAGTGGAGATAACTATCAATTTGATGACACATATAAAGTTTATTTAAACGATAACAAATATGGAGATTTAAGTATAAAGTATGAAGATAGTATTGAAGCGTGGATGGTTCATGCAGAGTTTAAGAAATCTGGTAAAACTGAATTTGTGCTTGAATCACTAAATGGTGAAAAAAAGGTGTTTGATATTAATATTAGAAGAGATACCTATTCTGTTGAAGAAAAAAATAATATCGTTAAAAAATAAAATAACACAAAATCATATTAAAATATAAATCAATAGAAAAAGACAACAAGAAGTTTGCAATAATTATAAGCTATTATTAACAAAATTACTAAAACCTTTATTTTCCTTTTTAAGGTCACTCTTTGTGACCTTAAATTTTTTATAATCCTACGATTCGTAGGTTGATATTATAAGACAAAATATATATAATCGATATTGAAAGAGGGATGAATATGGATTACATCAAAATATCTAACTTAATTAAAACCAAAAGAAAAGAAAAAGGATTAACTCAAGAAGAACTAGCAAAAAGGATAAATGTCACTGAAAAAGCAATATCTAGATGGGAAACAGGAAGAGGAACTCCTGATATATCACTACTTATCCCATTAAGTGAGGAACTTGGTATTTCAGTTTCAGAAATATTAAAAGGAAAAGAAGATAAGAAAGAAGAAGAAAACTTCAAAGAAATAGTTAATTATATAGATGCATCTAAGTCTAAAAGAAATAAAGTTGTAATTACTATATCTTCTATTATTTATGTAGTTCTCCTAATATTATACTTATGGTATTTAAAAACAGACTATAGTGATAATTCACATATATCATATCTGGCAGAAATAATTTACAATTCATTTTTTATTACTTCAATATTTCTTACAAACAGACTAATTGCAAATTACTACTTTGATAAGCTTGAAGAAAGAGAAAGAATGAATAAAGTTTCATATATTATGGTTTTGATAATTTATCTAATTATGCTATTTAATTTAACCATATTTGGTAGAGTGCTAACTGGATATAACGCTTATAACCTAATCCCTTTTAAAACTATCTTAGGTTATATAGCTTACCTAGATGTTCATAACATAATAGTAAATATTATAGGCAACATATTAGTCTTAATGCCTGTTCAGTTTTTATTAATGAGAATATTTAACATAAATAAGTATAAAACTAGTTTATTAATGGATACTTTATTAGCTTTACTTATAGAAACTATACAATTAATAAGCCATTCAGGTGTATTTGACATAGATGATATAATTTTAAATATATTAGGCATGTCTTTAATATATTTAATAATAACAAAGAAATATAGATTCCTATATAATCATAAAGACAAAATAATTATATCTTTTATTTCACTATCTATCACATATATATCATTTGAAATGCTTAGTTGGTATCACTTCCCACATATACCGACTATTAGAGTATTCCTTAGATTATTATTTGTGTTTACTTCATTAGAAGTTATTATTTATTCAGCATATAAATTCGTAAAAAAAATGAAAAAAATATCGAACACAAAAAAATCTGAGCTATAAAAATGAAATAACATTAGTAAGTGATAGTATTATTGAAGTAATAAAGCAAATAAAAAGTAAATATTGTTTTACTATTTACTTTTTATTTTGTATAATTTAGATAGGGAGGTATAATAATGAAGAAATATTTAGAACTTGTTAACAAAGCGATTGGAGCATCACTTTTAATTGGACTTGGAAATTTTGCTTTACTTAAACTTGGAAACCCTATGGGACCAGTTATATTTGCTTTAGGTCTTTTAGGAGTTTGCTATATGGGATTAAATCTATTTACAGGTAAATGCGGTTTTTTATTTGCTGATAAAATTAAAATATTAGATTTATTAATAATACTAGTTGTTAATCTATTAGCTGGTTATGTTATTGGGCTTGCTTTTTCTGTAGCTGATAAAGAAGTTATGGCTAATGCAATAGCTAAGGTTGCTACTTGGAACACAAATCTTTCTTTCTTTATCAAATCTATTCTATGTGGAGTAATAATGTACATAGCTGTTTATATGTACAAGAAAGGTACACCACTAGGGATAATATATGGAATACCATTATTTATATTTTGCTCATTTCAACACTGCATAGCTAATGTAATAACACTTGGAGTTGCTAGAACATTTCACTGGTCTTTATTAATATGTATACTCGGCAATTTCATAGGATCATTAGTTATGTGGTATTTATCAAAAGATATAGTGAAAAAAGAATCTAATTAATAATTCAGGCTTAGACCTGTTTTATTTTACTAAATCATGGTAGAATAATAATGAAAGTAAGGTGTAAAAAAATGGGATACATTATATTGCTAATATTCATTTTAATAACATTTATAAGTTTAACTATTTATTTAACAAAGTACGTTCATAATACATTATTCATTAAGAATATGAAACACAAAACTATTTCTTGGCTAATATCTTTAGTCCCTATTTTATTAATAATAAAAGGTTTAAGAGTAAATACAGTTAATGCTACTGTTGTTTATATTCATATATTCTTATTTATATTATTAGGTGAATTATTAATTTATTTAATAAATAAAATATCTAAGAAAGAAGTAAATAAAAGATATGCTTTAGTATTTAGTCTAATAGTTACCAGTATTTACTTAGGATATGGATATTATATGGCTCACCATGTAGTAGAGACTCATTATGAAGTTGTCACTTCAAAAGACATAGGTATAGATCACTTAAGGGTAGTGCAAGTTACTGATAGTCATATAGGCGCTACTATGGATGGGGATAAGTTTATAGAATATATGGAAAGAATAAACGAAACTAATCCTGATATAGTCGTAGTTACTGGAGATTTTGTAGATGACAGTACATCATTAACAGATATGATTAAAGGATGCACTGGTTTAGGAAAGTTAAAAACTAAATATGGTGTTTACTTTGTCTATGGAAATCATGACAAGGGGTACTTTGACTTTAGAGAATATGGTGATAAAGAGATAAGAGAAGAACTAGCTAAAAATAATGTTATTATTTTGGAAGATGAATACATTTCTTTAATTGGCAATGTAGTGCTTCTTGGTAGACAAGATAAAGGTGAGAAAAACAGAGTGACTGCTCAGGATTTAATGAAAGACATTGATAAAAATAAATATGTAATTGCTCTAGACCATGAACCAAATGATTATGATAACGAAGCAGCTTCAGGGATGGATATAGTAATATCCGGACACACACATGGCGGTCAACTTTTCCCACTAGGGCCAATAAGTTTATTACTTAAAGAAAATGATAAAGTTTATGGAATAGAAAAGAGAAGCAACACTACATTTATAGTAAGTTCTGGAATTGGCGACTGGGCTGTTAAGTTTAAAACTGATGCAAAAGCCGAATACGTCGTAATTGATATAAAAAATGGAATAAACAATGAAGTAAGTGATAACATTTTAGAAATAGTGGACGAGACAGTTACTAACAATCTAACTTGTGACACTGCACTTGAAAAATTTTATACAGATAATGATTACACGTATTATTTTAGTTGTATTAAAAGTGATTATGTAATTGTAAAATATGAGGATGGAACTACAGAAAAAGTAGTTGATGCAATTAATAATAACAAGATAACTATTAAAGAATTAGATAAATATAACATTAATTATTATAAAGAAAAGAATTAAAGGAAGTGTTTATGAAAAAAATTGTAATATATATATTAGTAGTTGTATTGTTAATAATGACTACTTTGTTATTTACGATAAATAATACAACAGAAATAAATGGGAAAGAAGAAAATGAAAAAATAACACTAAAGTTAAATCACTTTATAAATGAAGACTTAGAAAAAGATAATATTATTAATAAAAATAGTATATTTATAAAACTCCCTTCCTTAAAAGAAACTAGTTATAAAATATATGAAAATGAAAAAGAATTGAAAGTTTTTATAGATTATATTAGAGATAATTTAAAAATAGATATAGATAATAAGTGGAAATATTTAATACATTTTTATAATGAAAATGAGACTGTTGGAATGCTAGAGTTTATATATACCATTAAAGAGATTGATACTAATAAAGTTATAATTTTCTATTTTGATGAAGGCTTTTCTAATGAGGTTTATTACAAATGCCTAGACGAAGTGGTAAATGAAGAAAATCTACTAAAAAGGCTAAAAACTTTTAAAGATACACATGTTCAAGAAAAATTAAATTTTAAAAAAGATGAAAAATTAGTTGAAGAAAGAACTAAATATATATATTATTATAATGCTAAAAAATTAGTTTATTCTTATGTGGTTTATGTTAGCCAAGGCGAATTAAACGCTACAATCATTGATAATGGAAGTGAGTATTTTATTAATTAAATACGTTCTTTTATTGTGCTTTTTACAACTTTGTGATACTATATTAATATAAAATGAGGAGTAAGAAGTATGAAGTTGATATCTTGGAATGTTGCTGGATTTCGTGCTTGCCTTAAAAAGGGCTTTGGAGAATTCTTTAACGAAGTAAATGCTGATGTATTTTGCATAGAAGAATCAAAGCTGACTATGGAGCAGCTCGAATTTAAACCTGAAGGCTATGAAATATTTCTAAATCCAGCTGAAAAAAAGGGATACTCTGGTACATTAGTTTATTCAAGAGTAAAGCCAATAAGTGTTAGTTTTGGAATGGGAATAGATGAACATGATCATGAAGGAAGGGTCATTACTTTAGAGTTTAATGAATTTTATTTAATAGCTGTCTATGTTCCGAATGCAAAAGGTGATTTGTCTAGACTTCCATATAGAATGAAATGGGAAGATGATTTTAGAACTTATTTAAAGACTTTAGAAAACAACAAACCAGTAGTAGTATGCGGTGACTTAAATGTAGCGCATAATGAAATAGATATAAAAAACGCAAAAGCAAATATAGGTAATGCAGGCTTCACTTATGAAGAAAGAGAAAAATTTACTGAGCTTTTAAATTTTGGATTTATAGATACTTATAGATTTTATCATCCTGAAGAGATTAAATATACTTGGTGGAGTTATATAACAAATGCAAGAAGTAAGGGAATAGGCTGGAGAATAGACTATTTTGTAGTATCAAAAGATATAATAGACAAAGTAAAGAATACTTATATATATGATGAAGTAATGGGAAGCGATCACTGCCCAGTTGGAATAGACCTAGATTTATCGTAAAGCGTTAAAATGTAATATAAATAAATTAATTAATAAAAGGAGGATATTAAAATGGAAAAAGAAAAGAATGTTAAAACTACTAAAAAAGAAGTAAAATCTAAAAAAGGAACTAAGAATAAGACTGTAAAGAAAGAAACACCTAAAAAGGAAGCTATTAAGAAAGAAACTGTAAAAGCTACTGCTAAAAAGTCATCAGTAAAAGTAATGCCTGTATCAGTTACAGAAGAAGTTAAAATGGAAAAAGTGGAACCTCTTGATAAACCTAAAGAAGTTAAAGCACTACTTTCTAAAGATAAACAGAAATGCACAAGAGGGTTTAGCAAAGCGGTTTATATTATTGCTAAAATAGTAGAGGTATGTGCATATATTGGAATAGTTGGTCTATCATTAGCTATGATATTCTTACCATTATTATCTAGCAAAATAGATGTAACTGATAACAGTATAGGATTAAAAAATAATAAAGAATCTAGAATTATATTAGTAGAAGAAGATGGCAATTATAAAATTAAAGTAAGAGATGAAAAAGTAGCCGAGTTAACTAAAGCTGAAGGAGAAGCAGTAAAAGAAGTTCTTAAAAATGCGGATATAACAAAAGTGGTAACTTATGCAGAAGGAGCTTGTTTAACGACTGCGGCATCACTTGTATTCCTAGCACTTGCTCTTCATAGTTTACATAAACTATTTAAAAATATAAGTTATAAAGATTCTCCATTTACTATGGAAAACGTTAATTATATTAATAAAGCTGCTTACATGTTAATTGGATGCCTAGCAGTACCAATTGTAGTAGAATTATTATTTCAATTAATAACAGGAACCGACATTAGCACAGGAAGTGGACTTGCTTATCTATTAGAAATATTAGTATTATTTGTAATGGGATATGTATTTGAATATGGATATAAATTACAAGAAAAAACTAATGCTAAAATGTATGGAGAAGTAAATGAATAAAAAAGGTTTTCTGAAAGCCCTTTCTGAAAAGTTAAATATTTCTAATACAGAAGCTGAAAACATTAATACTATCTTAGAAGATAACTTTATAATAAGTAGAAAAAACAAAGATAAGATTATAAATGAATTAGTAAGTAAATTAGGAAAAACTGAACAAGAAGCTGATATTATTTATAATGCTGCTGCTGAAATAATAACTACTGAAATTAAAGAAAAAATAAGACATCCATTTAAGAGTAGAGACTAGTAAAATCTCTACTTTTTTTGTATAATATTACTACAAGAAGGCAAAAGTGTTATACATATATATTGAATGAATAGTTTTAGATAAAGAAAGGAAATATTATGAAAGATAAAAGAGTAGTATTTATGGGAACTCCAGAATTTGCTGTTCCAGTACTTGAAAGTTTAATAAAAGAAACAAATGTAGTGCTTGTTGTTTCTCAGCCTGATAAATTAGTAGGAAGACACCAGACTTTAGAAACAACACCTATAAAAAAAGTTGCATTAGATAATGGCATTGAAGTGTTTCAACCAGAAAAGATAAGAAAAGACTATGATAAAGTAATAAATGCAAATGCTGATATCATAATTACGTGTGCTTATGGACAAATTATTCCAAAAGCTATTTTAGATAATCCTAAATATGGATGTATAAACGTACACGCTTCACTTCTTCCAAAATTAAGAGGAGGAGCGCCTCTTCATAAAGCCATTATATATGGTGAAGAAGAAACTGGAATTACAATAATGTATATGGATGAAAAGATGGATAGTGGAGATATAATTGCTCAGGAATCTACCAAAATATTAGATACTGATAATGTAGGTACTATTCATGATAGACTTAGCTTAATTGGGGCTAAATTACTTATGGAAACGCTACCTAGTATATTTGAAGGGACTAACGAAAGGATAAAACAAGATGAAAGTAAAGTAACATATGCATATAATGTTTCTAGAGAAGAAGAAAAAATAGATTTTAATAAAACATCAAAAGAAGTATTTAATCAAATAAGAGGACTATATCCTTTTCCAGTGGCTTTTACCACTTTAGAAGAAGAAATAATAAAGATAACAGAAAGTAAAATGACTGAAAGCACTAAAGGAATAGCTGGCGAAATAACTGAAATAACAAAAGAAGGCATTGTTGTAAAATGTCTAGATAAATCTATAGAAATCACTAGATTAAAACCTAGTGGTAAAAAAGAAATGACTGCTCGTGATTTCTTAAATGGCTATAAAGGTAATTTGATAGGTAAGAGGTTTATGTGATGGAAGATAATAGGAAAAATTTAATAAAACTGGGATTGTATTTTGGTGCTTTAGTAGTTCTAATCATTGTCTTAAAGCTTTCTGGTGGAAGTGTAAATACTAATGTAAATAATAGTGATATGAATACACCAAAGGAAGAGACAATACTTTCTACTATAGAAAAGATTAATAGTAAATATTATAAATCTAAAGTTTATATAACACTAGATGATGATGCACAGACAATTGAATATGAAAAGAAAGATAATATTCTAGTAGGTAATAAAAAATATCACCAAGAAAGCATAAACTTTATAGAATATAATGATAACTATTACACTTATAATGAAGACAGAATATCTAGACTTTATGATTTCAGTTATTTTGACTACGATAAAACATTTATTGATTTAAATAACTTTAAATCTTTAATAAAACTAGATTCAGTAAATAAAGAATATTCACTTAATGATAATAAAGTATTAGAATTAACTTTTGATATCAGAGATGTATTAAAATTATATAATAATATCAATAATACTAATTATATAACTCTCGATAAGCAGGAAATAAACCTTAAAATATATAGTAAAAACAATAAGATAGAATATATGCTACTTGAATTAACAGAACTATATAACTTTATAAACAATAGCAAATTTGAAGAAGTAAATTATAAATTAACTTTCGAAGAAACTAAAAAAGAGGATACATCTTGGTTAATTGAAAGACTTAATTAAAATAATTATCTAGTTATGTCGAAACTAATGAACTTATTACAAATATCTAGTATAGTGTTAATAGGTGATGTTATGGACGAAAAACTAAAAGAAGTATTTGACTCGTTAATTGATGAAGTAACAATGAATATTTTAGAAACAAAAAGAAACTTTAAAGAATAAGGTTTCTTTTTGTTATATTTAATTTGACAAAAGGTGCTAATCATTGTACAATTATAATTGAAAAGAGGTCAGTAAGTTATGGAAGATAAAATATCACTAACAACAAAAGATATACTTGAAAAAGAGTTTAAAATTGATGCTAGAGGGTATAGACCTCAAGAAGTTGACAAGTTTTTAGATGTAATAATTAGTGATTACACTGAATATGAAAAATTACTATCTAGATATGAAGTAGAACTTAAAAACTTAATGAACGAAAATGCTAAGTTAAAAGCAGAAGTTAGAAATCTTAAATCTACTTTAAGCGTTGCAGAAAATAACAAAGGGGTAACTAATGTAGACATTTTAAGAAGACTTGGAGAACTTGAAAAAATAGTTTATGGAGAAGAATAAAGAGTAAAATATCTTAGGTAAACGCTGCATATTATTATGTAGAGGAAAGTCCATACTCACATATTGCTGAGATGCATA
>ONXO01000078.1 GCA_900321795.1 uncultured Eubacteriales bacterium | reverse complement strand
TCTTTTATTTTTTTTAACTTATCTAAAAACTCTTTTTCAGTTTTGGTTTGCATTAATTCGTTTTTGTATTCTTTCATTCCTGGTATTCCCTTTAAATACCATAGAGCATGAGTTCTTATTTCTAATAAGGCTGTTTTTTCATTAGTATATTTTTTTAGTAGATTGTAGTGTTTTTCTATCATTTTTATTTTTTCAATATCAGTATGCGGGTTTATAGTTTTACCTGTTTCTAAATATTCTACACATTCTTTTATAAACCAAGGATTACCTAGAGTAGCACGCCCTATCATAACTGCATCACAACCGGTTTCTTCTAGCATTCGTTTTGCATCTTCTACTGTTTTAATATCTCCGTTTCCTATTACGGGTATGTTAATAGCTTCTTTAACCTTCTTTATTATACTCCAGTCTGCATTTCCAGAATATCCTTGACTTCTTGTCCTAGCGTGAATTGCAATTGCTGACGCTCCTGCTTCCTGTGCTTTTTTAGCTACTTCTATAGCATTTATATGATTATTATCCCAACCACTTCTTATTTTTATTGTTACAGGAGTTGATACTTCATCAGTAATAGCTTTTACTATTTCATATATTTTGTTAGGGTTTTTAAGTAAAGCGCTTCCTGCTTGTGATTTTATAGCAACTTTTGGAACAGGGCATCCCATATTGATATCTATTATATCTGGGTGAAAAGTGTTTTCAATATATTTAGCTGCTTCTACAAATGAATCTTTATCACTCCCAAATATTTGAATACTTATTGGTCTTTCACTTTCTTCAAAGTTAATAAGGTCTATTGTTTTTTTACCATTATATTTAATACCTAGTGTTGATATCATTTCAGAGTATATTAAACCAGCACCCATTTCTTTAATTATTTGTCTATAACTTATGTTAGAAACTCCTGCCATGGGAGCAAATACTATTTGATTTTTGATTTCAATATCTTTTATTTTCCACTTCATGTTAAGTATTATATCATTTTTATTGCAAGAAAAAAAGCGGTTATTATTCTGAATCCGCTTTTAAGGTTACTTCACAGTTTAAATTACTCTGTACATCATAAACCAATATTGTTAAACCTTCAGCTTCTATTTTGGCCTCTTTATCACATTTTAGTTGAGAACCAGTTACTTGATATCCTGGATTTGGACTTACTCCAAATGATGCTTTTTGACCTCTTATTACATATTGAGGTGATGATGTTTCTGACAATAATGTACCATTATTAACTTTTAAATTAACACTAAACTTTATTAATCCATATTGTACAGTACATACTGTATCGTTTGTTATTCCTTCTATTACGATTTCATCATCAACGATTTTTCCTTCTTGGTTATTTGTACAATCTACTACTGGACTACCATAATTAGTAGATGCTTCAGTTTTAAATGTTATTTTGTCTCCATACTTTCCTGTTTTTGTATCTTCTCCAATTATTGTGCCATTTGAAACTTTTATTTCTGCTTTATATTCGTTAATTCCGAATGTTACAGTACACATTCCATCTTTTGGAGCTTCAGTTATTACTAGTTTCTTTGTCTCTTGGTCATAAGTTGTTTTTATGTCATTAGTACAGCTTCCATCTGTGAATTTATATCCTTCAATAGGGCTTACATCTACTTGAGAGTTTTTATCTTTTTCCACGTTAACGGTTACTTGTTTTACTTCATCTGCTAACACTCCATTTACTGCTAAAACAGTCACGTTATGAAAGTTTTTAACAAAGTATAATCTACACGTAGTATTTGATGTTAGATTAGGTGTAAATTCCCAAGTATCATTATTCCAAGTACCTTCAACATTATTTGTGCATGTATATTTATCATAACTATATAATTCTTTTTTTTCTACTGCTCCTTCAAATTCTTCATTTGTTACTTCTATTTCTTCTTGTTTTACAGGAGTAGAAACTTCTACGTCATCTACGTAGTATTTATAAGTTACTTTGTAGTCATCTGAGTTGTTTGTTGCTGGATTTTCACTTTCAGGCACCATCTTGTCAGCCATTAAACCAATTACTCCGCCTGCCAGACTTACAGTAAACAAAAATAATACTATATATAAAAATGCATTTGATTTTTTCTTCATTTTCTCATCCCTTTATTTCTCTATTCTGTTTTAATTTTATAATAAGAAGAGTGTTTTTGTCAATTCTAAATCATTTTTTGGGAGAAAAAGTTCTTTTTTTTCTGATTTTTAGTGAAAAAGTGTTCATTTGTGCTTGCATTTAGCTTACTAATTTAGTATAATTTAACCTGGTACATTTTTTAAGTCCTCGTATATGTGATGTGGGAAGTTGTATATATAAGGATATAAAATAATATAATAAAGAAGGAGAAAATTATGAAAACATTTATGTTAAGAAAAGAAGATGTAGATGTTAAGTGGTATTTAATTGATGCTGAAGGTGAAAATCTAGGTAGAGTTGCTACTAAAGCTGCACACATCTTACGTGGAAAACATAAGGTAACTTACACTCCATATGTTAATTGTGGAGATGCTGTTATCATCATCAATGCTGGTAAAGTTAATCTTACTGGTGACAAATTAAACAAGAAAATCTATTATAATCACAGTGGATTTCCAGGTGGTTTAAGAGAAAGAACTGCTAAAACTATGAAGGAAGAATATCCTGTAGAAATGGTTGAAAGAGCAGTTAAGGGAATGCTTCCTAAGAATAGACTTGGAAGAGACATGTACAGAAAGTTATTTGTATATGAAGGTAGTGAGCATAAACACGAAGCTCAGAAACCTGAAAAGATTGAATTATAGGAGGAATTATGGCAAAAGAGAATGTTTATAGAGCTACTGGTAGAAGAAAAAGAAGTATAGCACAAGTTACACTTAAAGCTGGTAAAGGTAATATCGTTGTTAATGGTACTCCTGTTAATGAATATATGCCTTATGAGACTTTGGTTATGGATTTAAAACAACCATTAACTTTAACTGGAACAGAAAACGATTATGATGTTGAAGTAGTAGTTAAAGGTGGAGGTTTCTCAGGTCAAACTGGAGCTATAAGACTTGGTATTGCAAGAGCTTTACTTGAGGTTAATAGTGAAGGTTATAGAGCTACACTTAAAGGTGCTGGAATGATTAGTAGGGATGCTAGAATTAAAGAACGTAAAAAATATGGTCTTAAGAAAGCTAGACGTGCACCACAATTTAGTAAGAGATAGGACATGCTTATTTAGAAAGCCTCGGAAACGTAAGTGTTTCAGGGCTTTTTTCAATTTAAGATATCGCTAAGTGTCGCTTAGTTTCGCTGCGTAGGCTACAGGTAGGCTACAAAATCTTTGCGAACCTTTTATTTGTCTTAGGTTAGAAAAGAAATCAAAAAATAATATTGTAATCTTTTATTATATTAAAAAAGAAGAATTTTGTAGTATAATAGTAATCGTATGAGTTCGCGAAATTTTCAAATTATATAATGAGGTGTAATTTAGTTTTAAAGAAATGACTAAAAATGTAGTGTCTTTTTCAAAACAAAAATATGATGAAGCTAAAAAGTATACCAATGATGTAGCAGTCCCAAAAATAAAAGAAACAGCAATGTCAACAAAAGAAACAGTTTCAAATTCTGTATCTAAAGTTAAAATGACTATTACCGAAGAACAGATACAAGAGATATTAAATACTTTATACATAAAATCTGTTGATGGAATTCCAAAAGTGAGTTTACCAATTGATGATTTAGTTGAAGATTATTTATCAAAAATCATGATGTTGAAAAAGCAGTTAAATCACTTATTAATAATTCAACTGTTAAATGTGGTACTTCTGGATTTTTAACTTCATTTGGTGGATTTGCTACAATAATTGCAACATTACCTGCAAATATTACAAGTGTTATGTATGTTCAATTAAGAATGTGTTGCGCTATTGCTGTGATGGGTGGATATGATATTCATTCTGATCAAGTTCAAACATTGATATATGCATGTTTAACTGGATTAGCCGCGACAGAAATTTTAAAGAGTTCTGGAATTAAGTTTGCAAATAAATTTGGAGTTGCAATGGTTAAAAAGATACCATTTGAAACAATAAAAGCTATTAATCAAAAAGTTGGTTTTAGGTTTATAACAAAGTTTGGTGAAACAGGCATTGTTAATTTAGGAAAAGTTGTTCCGGTAGTTGGTGGTTTTGTTGGCGGAGGAATTGATGTTGCAAGTACTCGCATTATTGGAAGAAATGCATATAACATATTTGTTAAAGGTGAAATGCCTAAAAAAGAAGAAATAGAAGCTGAAATTATTAAAGAAGCAGAGTATGAAGAATTAGATGACATAGATACAAAAACGTTTAATGAAGCTATTAAAAATGAAAGTAATTAACTCATAAAATATGGTTTAAGCTATGCAATGATATCTATTAAAGTAATCGACATGAAGGGTATTTATTGAATACTCTTTTTAAATGTTAAGAATATGGGCTAAGTTTCCAACTTTAATTGATAGAGTTTTTCAATATATATTAGTAGAATAATAAGGAAAGGAGGAAATGATGGAAATAGGTAATAAGTTACAGAGTCTTAGAAAAAATGCAGGTTATTCACAAGAGGAACTAGCAGAGAAGATAGACGTTTCTAGACAAACGATTAGTAAGTGGGAATTAGGCGAAACTTCTCCTGATTTAAAAGATGCTAAAAAGTTATCTAAAATATTTAATGTAAGTTTAGATGAACTATCTGGTAATGATATTAAGGATGTTTTGATTACTAAAGTTAGTAATACTGAAGTGCTAGCTGGTATGATTGTTAAGATTTTAAGAACTTTAGGAGTGATTATGGTTTCTGGTTTAGCGGGATTATTAATAATGTTTATTCTCTTTAGATTTTTGGATAGAGATAAGAGTGTTATGGTTTCATCAAGTACGGTTGCATATTGTCTAGTTGATGGCAAAAGAGAAGTGTATGAAGCTTATGAAACTAAGGATAGTCCTGGAGTTATTGAATATTCAACAAGTGATATCAAAACGCTTAAGGATATGGAAATCAATATAAGAAACTACAAGGATAAAGATAAGCTTATTGATGATGTTATCAAATATGTTGAATCTACTGGTGGGAAATGTAACTAATTGTTAAAATCTGGATTAATTTAATCTGGATTTTTTAGATATTGTAATAAATATAAATATTTGCTGGAAAGATTTGAACTTTATAATGACATGTTTCTTTTATGAAAAATATGTGAAAAGAGTAGTTAATTTAGTTGTTTTGTGATAAAATGTATCATAGGAGTGAAAAGGAAAATGGCTAATCAAAAAGTTTTTAAAACATTAGATGAACAAATAGAGATATTAAAAAATAAGAACCTTATTATTAATGATATAGAAGGGGCTAAAGAAGTGCTTCTTAGAGAGAACTATTTCTTTTTAATGGGATATAGACACTTGTTTTTGAAGCATGATTCAAGTAGGACTTTTAAAGTTGGTACTACTTTTGATGAGCTTTATAGTTTATTTGTGTTTGATAGAATGTTTAGAAACATTATATTTAAGAATCTTTTGATTGTTGAAAATAACTATAAGTCAATCTTTAGTTACACGCTTAGTAAGAAATATGGATATAAAGAAAAAGAGTATTTAGATGTTAAGAATTTTGATAATGATAAGTCAAGAATAAGGCAAATTAATGATTTAATTAGAAAGGTTAAAAGACAATATAGAGTTAATGGTGGACAACATGGGGCTACTAGTCACTATATAGAAAACTATGGATATATACCTTTATGGATAGGTATTAAAGTTATAAGTTTTGGTCTTATAAGTGAGATGTTTTCTGTACTGAAGCCTGTTGATAAAAAGAATATAGCTGATGTATATAAGATCGAGCCTGATGAGATGGAAGTTTATTTGCCAATTCTTGCTAATTATAGAAATTTATGTGCTCATGAAGATGTATTGTTTGATCATTTTACTCAAAGAATAGTTCCTGATAATAAATATCATAAAATGCTTGATATAGATAAAACTAATGGGGAGTATGTTTATGGTAAAAATGACATATTTGCTTTGATAATAATTCTTAAAAGGCTTTTAACTGATGTTGATTTTAAAATGATGATGAACGAAGTTAATTATGAACTTGATAAGTTACATGGACAGCTTAATACTATAAGCGTTGATGATGTTTTAGAAAAGATGGGATTTCCACCTAATTATAAAGACATTATGTATATGTAAGGAGTGAGGTTATGAGAAGAAAAAGATTAGTATTTGTGCTATGTTTGTTATGTTTTATACTTGGTGTAGGAGGAGCTGCTTATATTGTTTATAAGTATCCTAATGAGGTAGTTAAAACTGTTACTGAAAAGAATGTTACTGTTACTGATACTGGAATAGCAGATGCAGTAGAAAAAATTGAGTCTGCTGTAGTGGTTGTGCAAAATTATCAAAGGAATACACTTGCAGGTACTGGTACTGGTTTTGTATATAAAGTTGAAGGTAAAACAGCTTATATTATGACTAATCATCATGTTATTGAAAATGCTAAGGATATTAAAATTACTTTTGCTGATGATAGTGAAACTACTGCTACATTAGTTGGAAGTGACGAGTATGCTGATATTGCTGTTTTGAAAGTTGATGCTGATAAAATTAAGGGTGTCGCTACTTTAGGAAGTAGTGTTAATGCTAGAAAGGGAGACACTGTATTTACTATAGGTTCTCCGATGGGCATTGACTATCGAGGAACTGTTACTAAAGGAATATTAAGTGGTAAAGATAGATTAGTAAGTGTTAGCATAAGTGGTAATACTTATGACTGGATAATGAATGTTATGCAGACTGATGCAGCGATAAATCCAGGTAATAGTGGTGGACCTTTATGTAATGTTAATGGAGAAGTTATTGGTATAAACTCTATGAAAATTGTTGAAAGTACGATTGAAGGTATTGGATTTGCTATTCCAATTGAAGATGCACTTAAATATGCTGATGATTTAATTAAAAACGGCTCTATTTCTAGACCATACATAGGTATAAGTATGTTAAATGCTTCAAGTAAATATCAACTTGTATATAGTGGTGTTAGACTTGATGAAGATATTACTAGAGGCGTAGTAATTATGGCCGTTGAAAAGGGTAGCAGTGCTGATAAAGCTGGACTCGTAAAGGGCGACGTTATAATTAAAGTAGAGAATGACAATGTTTCGGATATAGCTGAATTTAGATATAGATTATATAGTCATGAAGTAAATGAAACAATTAAGTTAACAGTTATTCGTGATGGTAAAGAAAAAGAGTTGTCAATAACACTAGGAAGCAATTAAAGCTTCCTTTTTAAGTAAAAAAACATATGAGTATTATTCATATGTTTTAATATTCCCAGTAATTTGTTAATTTTCCATCACTTTCATAGAACGTTGACATGTCAACAAGCCAGTAAAAGTTTTTTATAAATTCTGCTTTATCATATTTTCTTATTACCATTCCTAAGTATCCAGTTCCATACCATAAGCTTTCTGCTACAAAGTAGTAACCATCTTTAAGTCCTGCAACTATTGCTATGTGCTCTCCACCTGCTTCTTGGGATAATAAATCGCCAACTCTTACTTTTCCTTCTTCTAATGCTGTTGTCATTCGCACTCTTGTTCCTAAATCTGTTAAGTCTTTTCCTGCCGATATCCCTGCGCCTAAATCTCCAACATCAAATCCTGCATTCAACATTACCCAGCTTACAAATCCTGAACAATCTAATCCATTTGTCTGAATCAGTGCAGGTGGGATTGAGTAGAATCTACATCCCCATGTCCCTGGCCCATAGAGTGAAGAAGATAAATTTGTAAATCTGGATGAGTGAAGGTACAATCCTTCGTGATAATATCTTCCTTCTCCATCTATTCCTTTTTTATTAGAATTAAGTCTTCCATTTTCTGAAAAATAGCTTAATCTATATGGAAATTCAAGTCCAATAAACCTTGCAACTTCTGCTACTGCTGCACGTGAGCTTCTTCCTACAGCATCTATTCTTGCTTTTAGTATTTCGTCAAATAAATCATTTTCTTCTTTAGTATATCTATTACAAGTTAAGTAACTCTTATTATAATTAAATTCTTCTGGTCTTTTTACAATTAAATCTGTTACTAGTACTGAAACAGTAGCTTCTTTATTTCTAAGTGAAATCTTAATAGTAGTTTCTCCTTTAGCTATTCCTGTTACCACTCCATCTTCATTTACTGTAGCTATATTTTCATCTTTTGAAGTAAACACAGGTTTTTCATCTATTGTTCCTTTAGCTACAAGTGAATATTCTATTTTTTCTTTCCCATTAATAGCTAAGTAAAATTTATTATTTTCAATTAATATTTCACGAACAATTGAAAAGTCTTTTGCTATATGATGTTCTTCTATTTTATTTTTATATTTAATATAAATTTTTTCGATTTTTGGTGTGAAGTCAAATGTGCATATTTCATATTTACTATCTATCCAATTTTCATTGTCTAAAGAACATTGAGCGGCTTTATTTAATTCTATTAATATATTGTCACTATCTAAATATACATCTATTATTTCCGCCTGTGTTTCTTCACTTTTAAACAAGAATACATACATTAACAATAGTGACATACATAAGACTGTAAGAAAAATAGTAAGAGTTTTTAAAGAGAAGTGCTTCTTTTTTACAGGTTTAGTCATAACTATTGGAGTATATGTTTTACTTTTGTTTTTATAACTTTTTGAATATGTGTTCTGTTTTTTAATATTTTTCTTCTTTATCTTCTTCTTTTTATTCCTGCTCATAAATATCTATCCTTACAAAATAAATTTTATCAAATATGAATACTTTTGTAAATAAATATTAGGCTTTATATCATTTTTAAATATTTGTGTTATAATAATAACTATGAGGCAGGTGGATAATATGTCAAAGTTTAATATTAAAGTTTTTTTGATATGTTTGATTGCTCTGCTTTTAGTTTTGAGTTTAGTTGGCGTTCTTGCCAAATATTATAATGAAAAGGATGCTTTTAATCCTATCACAAATAATAATGTTACTAATGATAATCCGATTAATGAAGAATATGAAGAAGAGGATTCTTCTACAGGAGAACTTGTTCCTCAAATCGATTCTGATTCATTAAAAGATGAAGGAGAGTATATATTTACTAATTTTAAGAATAAGATATACTATTTTAATCAACAAGATTATGCAAAAGAGAGATATGGAACTTATGGGACTATAAAAGGTTATGGATGTGGACCTACGGTTATGGCAATGGTACTTTCTAGTTTTTTGAATGAAAAAATTACTCCTGTTGAGACAACTTCCTGGGCTTGCTCTCATAATTACTGTAGTGAAGAAGGGACTAACAATAAGTTTTTCTTTGCTATGGCTAATATATATAATCTTAAAGCTGAAGGACCTTTTGATAGTAGTAAGGAAGAAAATAGAGATATGGTTTATGAAGTTTTAAGCAAAGGAGAAGCTTTGGTAATAATGTCTGTTGGTTATGGGGACTTTTATAAGGGTGGCCATTATATGTTATTAGCAGGACTTAATGAAAATAATGTAGTTGTAGCTGATCCAAACAGCAGAGAAAATACTAAACCTTATAGCTATGAGTATTTAATGAGTAAAAGTGCTAATCCGCAAAACTTTTATATAATTAAAGAAGGTGATTAATTTGAAAAAATGTGCAATTGTTTATAATCCTGAAAGTGGAAGAGATTCTGATAAAAAAGGGATTAATGAGCTTCCGGTTATATTAGGTAAAAACGGCTATCAATGTGAATTGTGCCCGACAAAATGTGCGAAAGATGCGATTAGAATTGTTAGAGAACTACCTGATAGTACTGATTTAGTTATATGTGCTGGGGGAGACGGAACTCTTAATGAAGGGATAACTGGAAATCTTCAAAGAAAGAAGAAATTAGTAATTGCACAGATACCTGTTGGTACTGTTAATGATGTTGGGTCAATGTATGGTTATACTAAAAATATGAATGTTAATGCTCAGATGCTTGTAAGTGGAAGGAAAAAGAATGTAGATGTATGTTTAATTAATGATACACCATTTGTTTATGTAGCTTGTATAGGAAGTTATGTGGATGTCTCTTATAATACACCTAGAGATTTAAAAAAGAAATATGGAAGAGTTGGATATTTATTTAATGCTCTTCATGAGTTTACTAACGAAAGTGTTAAACAGTTTAATTTAACATATGAAGTTAATGGAATTAGAAAAAGTGGTACTTATTCATTTATATTTATAACTAATACTTCTAGAATGGGTGGATTTAATAATTTATATAGTGATGTTAAATTAGATGATAATATGTTTGAAGTAGTGCTATGTAGTGCTAAGAATAAAACTGATTTAATTAAAATAGGAAGTAAAGTTTTAATAAGTGAAATAAAGAATATGCCTGGTGTTGAATATTATAAAACAAATGATTTTAAGGTTATTTTTGATGAAGTTCCGCCTAGCTGGGTTATTGATGGGGAAGAATATATGCATAATGCAAAAGAGTTTAATTTTACAATAAATAAGGAAATGTATATGTTAGTACCTACTAAGAATATAGTTAAATTATTTATTAATTTAGAGAGTTTAGATAAAGAAGAGTGATTTTATGAAGTATATAGTTAGAGATAGAGAAGGTAACGAGTATATCGAGCATGAATCCTTTGCAGTTAATGCTTTTTATGGCAATCCTGTAGGGAGAAGTGTTGTTAAAGTTTTCTCTATGCCTGTTTTTTCTAAAGTTGCAGGTAAGTTTTTAGATGGTAAAACTTCTAGGGTGATGATTAAGAAGTTTGTTAAAAAGAATGATATTGATGTTAATGAGTTTGAAGATAAGAAATATAAATCTTTTAATGATTTTTTTACTAGAAAAAGAAAAGATTTAAAAATCAAGAATGAAAAGAATATTTTAGTTTCTCCTTCTGATGCTAGATTAATGGTTTTAAAGATAGATGAAAATGGTATTTTTAATATTAAAGGCGCTAATTACAATATTAGTGATTTACTTGATGAAGATGCAATTTATAATAATTTTATTGGAGGAGATTTACTGATCTTTAGGCTTTGTAAAGATGATTATCATAGATATCATTATATTGATAATGGAGTTCAAGGTAAAAGTGTATTTATTCCTGGAACTCTTAATACAGTTAGGCCTATTGCTTTAAGAAAAGTTAAAGTTTTTAAAAGAAACGCTAGAGAGTATACTGTTTTACATACTAATAACTTTGATGATGTAGTGCAGGTCGAAGTGGGAGCAATTTTGGTTGGAAGGATTGTTAATATTCATCATGGAGAATACGCTTTTAAGAAAGGCGAAGAAAAAGGATACTTTGAATTTGGCGGTTCTACTATAGTGTTAATGTTTAAGAAAGATATCATTGAACTTGACGAAGATATAGTTAATAACTCAAGCGAGGACGTTGAAACTTTGGTTAAAGTTGGAACTAAAATTGGTATAAAAAAATGAAAATAGTTTTTCTTCTATTTTCATTTATGTATTTATGATTGAATTATTTTCTTTTGCTGATAGGAATAAGGCAATCTTTTTATTTGCCATGTTTTATTTTATCCCAAGAAATGTCTCTTACTATAATAACTTTTATTAGACAAAGTAAGTATGTAAAAAGCATTAATGGATGAATAAATATTGTTTTTATTTTTAGTTTTTTCCTTACATTAAATTTAGTTTCTATTTTTAGTAAGTAAATTGTGAAGAGTGTTAATAAGATATATATTATTAACATTAGAAATAATATATATAATAAAATTGTGAATAAACTGGTGTTTGTAAGCAAAATGTTTATTATAATTAGCAGTATACCTATTAAAATAAGTAATATATCATATATTCCTATAACTGATTCATAAACAGATGAAAAGTTATTGTTTGTTATTCTTAATTTAGAATATAAATCTTTTATATATTTTTTTCTGGCTTCAAAGTATCCTTTTACCCATCTAGTTCTTTGGTTAAAGTAATCTTTGTATGTAGTTGGTTGTTCATCGTAGTAAATAGCCTTGTCGTTGTAACATGTAGTTATGTTATTTACCGTGCAATAAAGTGATAGTTCATAGTCTTCACAAAGAGAAGTGAATGGCCAAGTTTTTAATTTGTTTACTATGTCACCACTTATGTAAAAACCAGTTCCTGAAGCATTGCAGTTTAGTGAGTATTTTGATTTGTTTTTATTTAAAAGTGTATTTATTCCTGGAACTCTTAATACAGTTAGGCCTATTG
>ONXO01000016.1 GCA_900321795.1 uncultured Eubacteriales bacterium | reverse complement strand
GCACCAAGAGGAGTACCTCAAATTGAAGTATCATTTGATATTGATGCAAACGGTATAGTTAATGTTAAAGCAAAAGATTTAGGTACAAATAAAGAACAAAAGATAACTATCACTTCTTCAACTAACCTTAGTGATGAAGAAATAGACAAGATGATGAAAGAAGCAGAAGCTAATAAAGAAGCTGATGCAAAACGCAAAGAAGAAGCAGAAGTAAAAAATGAAACTGAGCAAATGATTTTCACTAGCGAAAAAGCTCTTAAAGATTTAGAGGGTAAAGTTACTGATGATGAAAAGAAAGAAGTTAACTCACTAATCGACGAAGCAAAGAAAGCTATGGAAGGAACAGATGTTGAAGCTATCAAAGCTGCTAAAGATAAACTAATGGAAAAAGCAATGAGCTTATCTCAAAGAGTTTATGAAGAAGCAGCAAAATCTAGTCAAAATGCTGAAGCTGGGACAGATAATGTTTCACCAGAGGATAATTCTTCAAAAGATAATGTTAAAGAAGCAAATTATGAAGAAAAATAACAATTAGGGGCTTAAAAACCCCTTTGTTATTAATTGATAAGTTAGCGAGGAGGTAATACATGAATAAAAGAGATTATTATGAAGTTTTAGGTGTTAGTAAAACAGCTAGTGAAGATGAAATCAAAAGTGCATTTAGAAAATTAGCTAAAAAGTATCACCCAGACTTAAATAAAGAAGAAGGCGCTGCTGAAAAATTTAAAGAAGCGCAAGAAGCATATGCTGTTCTTTCAAATAAAGAAGAAAGAGCTAAATATGATAAATACGGATTTGCTGCCTTTGACAACCCTTATGCAAATGGTGGAAGAGGTGGATATGACTATAGTGGATTTGACTTCTCTTCAATATTTGATGACTTATTTGGTGATGGTGCTAGAGGATTCTCTTCATTTGGCTTTGGCGATGCTTTTTCATCGTTCACAGGCGGAAGAGGAAGCAATCGAGCAAGACGCGGTAGTGACTTAGTTTATACCATGAAAATAGACTTCCTTGAAAGTGCTAAAGGTACTCATAAAGATATTACGTTAGATGTTGAAGAAGATTGTGAGAAATGTCATGGAGAAGGTGGATTTGACAAAGAAACATGCTCTAATTGTGGTGGAAGAGGAGTTGTAAGCCAAAGAACTAACACAATACTTGGGGCAATTATGACTCAGTCTACTTGCAAAGAATGCTCTGGAAGTGGTTATACTTATAAAACTAGATGCCAAGAATGTCGTGGCAAAGGTAAAGTAAAGACAAGAAAGACTTATAGCGTTGAAGTTCCAAAAGGCATTAAGACAGGCGAACAAGTAAGAATGTGTGGAAAAGGAGAACCAGGAAGTAATGGTGGACCAAGCGGAGACTTATACATTGAGTTTATAGTTTCAGAACATCCTTTATTCAAAAGAGAAGGAGACGATCTTCATCTAGAAGTTCCAGTAACTCTTACTGAGTTAGTATTAGGTACTACCAAAGAAATCAGGTTAATAGATACCAGCATTGATTTAAAAATACCTTCAGGGAGCCAAAGCGGAGATGTTTTAAGAATTAAAAATAAAGGTATGACTAATGCAAGAACAGGAAGAGAAGGAGATCTTTATATTGCCTTAAAGCTAGTTCTTCCTACTAAACTTACAAGAACTCAAAAAGAATTATTTAATGAACTAGCTAAGACTGAGCTTGATGATAATGAAGCATTTAGAAAATTTGAAAAGTTAAACAAATAGGACACTAAGCGTGTTCTTTTGTTTTGTCGTAAATAAATATGTAAATATAATGTATAATTGGATTAATTAAAATGCTATTATTCAAATTTTATGTTATATTATTCTTGCTATGAAAAGGAGATGTTTATATGAATGAAGTAAATAGCGATGAATTAAATATTTATGGAAAGGATAAAAAAAGCAATAAAATCTGGATTATATCAGGCATAATTCTTTTACTTATATTGGCTGGATTTGGAATATATTATTATTTTGCTGTCGCACATAATAGCAAATCACTATTTAATAAATATGTTGACAAATTATATAATGTAGCCTTAGATTCTATTGATGAAGTGTCAAAAAATACTATGGATTTAGATATTACTAAAGATATAGTGCAAATTGAAAGTGTAGCAAAATTTGATACGGATTTAAAAATTGAAGGACTTGATTTAAGCAAACTAAAAGACTATACTTTTAATTCTGATGTTTTATTATCATTAAGTGATAACAAGATGTATAGTAATTTAAGTATAAAAAACGGTGAAAGCAACTTTTTAGGTATCGAAGCATTATTAAGTAAAGATGAAGTTTTATTAGCAAGTAAAGAAATATTTAACAAGGTAATTCAAATACCTTTAAATGAAGAAGAATATTTTGAAATTGATTTAGAAGAACTTGATAATGTTAATATGATAACTCCTGATGAGACAAGGTATTTAACTAAACTTAATAAAAAATACACTTTAGATTTTTTAAAAACTTTAAATTATGAAGGAGTAAGCACTAAAGTTGATAATAAGAGTGCATATAAATCAACTTTAACAATAGATACTAAAACATATGTCAATTATTTTAAAGGACTACTTAATACTATTAAAGATGATTCAAAAGCACTTGAAATATTAAAAAAGTATGATATAGATAAAGAAATCATTAATAGTTATATAGAATTATTTAATGAAGTAGACTTAGAAGAAGAAAGCAAGGTAGTATTAAACTTATATACTAATCCAATGACTGGAAGCTTTAAACAATTTGAAATAGTTGCTGATAATAACACAGCTTTAAAAATTACAAAAGACAACAGTGTTTATAATTTTAATATAGTAGATCAAGTATTTACATATGACTCTTCAAAGAAAGAATTAAACTTTGAAATAGAGGGATTAAAAGTAACTTTAACTTTTAAAGATAATCAAGTTGATTTTAAATTAAAAGTTAATAGTGAATTTAAATTAGAAATAAATGGCAGTATTAATTTAGTGTTAAATAAAAATGAATATAATATAAATGCTAGTTTACAAGTAAAAACAAATGCTCTAGGAGAAGATAATTCATTTAAATTAGAAGTTAACACAAAAACTTCAAAGGCAAGTGGAATAAAAAATATTGAGGGAACAAAAATAAGTGTTGAAGAAGCAGGAGAGTATGCTGAAGAAATAATGACAAATCTAGAAAACAAGATAAAAGGAAGCATATTTGAAGATTTAATTAATTATATGAGTTCTGTATCATATGAAGACTATGACTATGAATATGAGTATGAATTTTAGTATTATTTGAATAAAAACTAGAATTTAATTATTAAGAGTACATATATTTGTACTCTTTTAAATATATTTCAAAATAGAAAAACTAAAGTGCAATTATAATAATTGTACTTTCTATTTGTTCGTTAAACAATATCTTTTTAAAAGTCAAGTCTTGTGATAAAAAAAATGGTATTATATAATAATTAAGAAAGATGTGAGAAGTATGGACCATAAATTAGTAAGATTTTTTAATAAGATAAACTTAAAAGAAGAAAAATATAAAGAGTTTGAAGGAGCAACTTTAGAAAACGTAGTAGTAGATACAACTGAAGAAACATGGACTCTATATATAAAATTAGAAAAAATGATAAGTTTATCCTTATTTAAGGAAATATGTGAAAAATCAAGTACTATTAAAGAAGTGAAGAAAGTATACTTTGTGTTTAAGCATGAGGACTATTCTCTTTTAAAAGATTATGTGTTTCATATATTCTCTAACTATCAAGAAAAGTGTCCTATGCTTTTAAGCATTAAAGAAGAAGATATTGTTTTAGAAGAAAAGAATATCAAAATAGAAGTGTCTAACGCTATAGAAGAAAATAAAATAAATAGTGTTAAACCTAAAATGAAAGATTTTTTAAATGACATGGGTTTTTTAGAAATAGCTATAACTACTGAAATAAATGAAAACAAGGCTAACGAAGCTAAAGAGTTACTTATACAAACTGAAATAAAAGAAGAAGATGCTCTTCCTAAAAAAGAAAATCCTCTTATATTTGGTAATCCCATAAAAAACATAAAGGGCTTAGAAATAAAGAATATAATAGCTGAGATGAGTGATGTTACAGTATGTGCTTTTGTATTTGGCATTGAAGTAAAAGATACTGCTTCTGGTTATACGATTATTACATACAAAATAAGTGATTATACTGATTCAATACTTGCCAAAATATTTACTAAAGACGGTGATATCGTTAAAACATTAAACAAAAGAATTACTGAAGGTTCTTGGTACAAGATGAAAGGATATGTAAAACATGATACATACACTGGAGATTTAGTGTTCAACATAAGAGATGTTGAAACTTTTGATAGAAATACTGTTAAAAGAGTAGATGATGCTCCTGTAAAAAGAGTAGAGCTACATGCTCATACAACAATGAGTCAAATGGATGGTCTTATAGATCCAAAAAAATTACTTAAAAAAGTCAAGTCTTTAGGTCAAAGAGGAATAGGCATTACTGATAAAAATGGTATACAGTGTTTTCCTAAAGTATATAAAGCAAAAGATGATTTAGAAGTATATTTTGGAGTTGAACTTTTTGTAGTAGATGACGAAATACTAATAATAAATAAAGATAGTGATAAACCTTTGGAGACAAGCGAATACGTGGTATTTGATACAGAAACTACAGGATTCAATGCAACTGCTGGTGACCAAATGATTGAGATAGGTGCAGTTAAAATTAAAAACGGAGAAATAACTGATAGATTTGATGAACTTATTAATCCTGGAAAACCCTTACGAGCTGAGATAATTAACTTAACTAATATAACTGATGAGATGCTTAAAGATAAAGATGATGAAGAAACTGTAGTAAAAAGGTTTAAAGACTGGGTGGGTGATGCTCCTATGGTTGCCCAAAATGCTCGTTTTGATATATCATTCATGCAAAGCGCCTACAAGAAATATGACTTAGGAACATTTGACAATGTAGTAATAGATACAATGGAAATAAGTAAAGCTCAGTATCCAGATGAAAATAAACACAATCTAACTGTATTAACTAAAAGATATGGTGTGCCATGGAGTGAGGATGCTCACCACCGAGCTGACTATGATGCAGAAGGAACAGCTTTAGTTTTTCATAAAATGATAGCTAACTTAGATAGTACTTTTAAAACTATTACTGATTTAAGAAGACTTGCTAATCCAGAGGAAGCTTACAAAGTTAATAGACCTTACCACTTAACTGTATATGCTAAAAATAATGTAGGTCTTAAAAATATGTTTAAAATTATATCATTTGCAAATACTAAATACTTCTATAAAACACCTAGAACGCCTAAAAGTATACTAAAAGAATATAGAGAAGGATTAATTATAGGAAGTGGATGTGTTCACGGAGAAATATTTGAAGCAGCTAAAAGTAAAACTGAAGAAGAGTTAAGAAACTTAATGGAATTTTATGACTTTATTGAAGTCAACCCTCCTAGTATATGTGACTTTCTTATTGAAAGTAGTGAAGTATCTTCAAAAGCTGATATATATAATATAGTAAAGAAAATAGTGGATAATGCAGCAATCATAAATAAGATGGTAGTCGCAACAGGTGACGTTCATACGCTTGATCCTGAAGATAATATATATAGAGAAATACTTGTAAGACAAAAACAACCTGGCGGTGGACTTCATCCGCTTAATAGACACTCAATAAAAACAATACCTAATGCCTATCTAATGACAACTAATGAAATGCTTAAGGAGTTTGAGTTTTTAGGAAAAGAAAAGTCATATGAAATAGTTGTAACAAACTCAAATATGATAGCTGATATGTTCGAAACTGTTGAAATAGTAAAACCCGGATTAAATCCTCCTAGAATGGAAAACTCTGAAGGAATAATAACTGATAAAGTTTATGAAACAGCTAAAAGTATATATGGAGAAAACTTGCCCGAAATTATTGCAACTAGGCTAGAAAAAGAACTAAATGGTATCATTAGTAACGGATATGCAGTTCTTTATTTGATAGCCCAAAGACTTGTTGAAAACTCTAATGAACACGGATATATTGTTGGTTCAAGAGGGTCAGTAGGTTCTTCCTTAGTAGCAACTTTCTGTGGTATAACTGAAGTTAACCCTTTACCTCCGCATTATGTATGCCCAAATTGTAAAAAAACTTTATTTGAAATAGATGGTCACTCACTAACTGAAAACTATGACTCAGGATTTGACCTTCCTGAAAGGCAGTGCGAATGTGGAAGTGTGATGAAAAGACAAGGGCAGAATATTCCATTTGAAACATTCCTTGGCTTTAACGCTGAGAAAACACCAGATATAGACCTTAATTTCTCAGGAGAATATCAAGCTAAGGCACACGATTACACTAAAGTCTTATTTGGTGAACATAATGTATACAGAGCAGGTACAGTTTCTACAATAGCTGAAAAAACAGCATATGGTTTTGTTAAGGGTTATATGGAAGATAAAGGAATAACAATGAGAAGACCAGAGATAGAACGCTTAGCACAAGGTATTACTGGAATAAAAAGAACTTCAGGGCAGCATCCTGGAGGTATTATAGTTATACCTGATTATAAAGATGTTTATGATTTCACTCCATTCCAGTATCCAGCTGAAAACACAGAAGCAGCTTGGTTCACAACACACTTTGAATTCCACGACATTGAAGAAAACGTTCTTAAACTAGATATACTTGGACACGATGATCCAACTGTACTAAAATACTTAGAAAGTGACACTGGAGTTAATATTAAAGATATACCACTAGATGATTTAGACACACTTAGCTTATTTAATAGGCCAGATGCTCTTGGAGTTACACGTGAGCAACTTAAATGCTACTCCGGAACACTTGGAATACCTGAGTTCAACACTAACTTCACAATCAAAATGCTTGAAGAAATTAAACCTACTAGATTTGCCGATTTAATTAAAATATCAGGATTATCACATGGTACTGACGTTTGGAACGGAAATGCTAGAGATTTAATCTTAGATGGAACTTGTACATTTGATAAAGTTATCGGATGCCGTGACGACATAATGAACGGATTAATTGCTGCTGGAATAGACAAGTCGCAAAGCTTTAAAATGAGTGAGTTTGTCAGAAAAGGTAAAACAGCAAAAGAGCCAGATAAATGGAACGAGTACAAAGAAATAATGAAAGAACATAACGTTGAAGACTGGTATATTAAATCATGTGAAAAGATTAAGTACATGTTCCCTAAAGCACATGCTGCTGCATATGTTATAAATGGTGTTAGAATAGCCTGGTTTAAGCTTTACTACCCAATATACTACTACAGAGTTTACCTAAGTATACGTGAGCAAGATTTTGATTTGGATGCCATGTATAAAGGAAAAGCTGCGGTAAAACAAGCAATTGAAACTATAGAAGCGAAAGGCTTTGATAAAACTAATAAAGAAGATTCTACTTTATCTTCACTATATATTTGTAATGAAATGATAGAAAGAGGATTTAGATTTGAAAAAATATCTATAACAGATTCCGATGCAACTATGTTTAAAGTAACACCTGATGGTAAAGGACTTATTCCTCCATTTACTGCAATAGATGGTATGGGCGATATAGCTGCAAAGAAAGTTGTGGAAGAAAGAAATAAAGGCGCTTATGTTTCTATTGAAGATTTACAAAATCGTGGCAAAGTATCACAAGCAATTATAGATAAAATGAGAGGCATGGGAGTGTTTGATTCTCTTCCAGAAAGTTCTCAGTTATCACTTGATTTATTTGGATAAAACAACTTTAAATATGAAGTTGTTTTTTCTTTATTTGTTTGTTTTTGCGAATTTTCAATGTTAATTAGTTTAAAAATGGACAAATATTTACCTTTTTGATAAAATTATCTTAGGTGGTTAAAGTTATGAAAAGAGCAATTTTAATAGATGGTAACAACTTATTATTTAGAAGTTATTATGCAACTGCATATTCGGGAAGTTTAATGAAAAACAGTAAAGGTTTTCCTACTAATGCTTTATTTGGTTTTATAAATATGATAAATAAAATATTATCAGAAGAGAATCCAGAATATATTATGGTTGCTTTTGATAAAGGTAAAAACTTTAGACATGAAAAATATGAAAATTACAAAGCTGGAAGAATTAAAACGCCTGATGATTTACTAATTCAGTTTCCTAAAGCCTATGAATTATTAGCAGCTTTTGGAATAGTGGCATTAGATGCTGAAGGTTATGAAGCTGACGATATAATCGGAACATTTGCTAGAATGGCAGATGAAGATAAAAATTATGATGCGACTATAGTTTCTTCGGACAAAGACTTACTTCAGCTTATAAGCACAGATGTAAATGTAAAGCTATTAAAACAAAAAGATTATATATTAATGGATGAAAAAGTTTTCTATGAAGCCTATAAAACTGAACCTATTAAAATGATAGATTTAAAAGCTTTAATGGGAGATGCATCAGATAATATCCCTGGAGTTAAAGGAATAGGTGAAAAAACAGCCATTAGTTTAATAAGTACATATGGTTCTTTGGAAGGTGTGTATGAAAATTTAGATAAAATATCAGCTAAAACACGTGAAAAGCTAGAATCAGATAAAGAAAACGCATTCTTTTCAAAGGAAATAGCAACAATATATAAGGAAGTGCCACTAAAATATACTTTTGAAGATATAAAGAAAAAAGAAGTTGATGTTTTTAAGGTAAAAGAATTATATAAAGAATTAGAGTTTTATTCATTACTTAAGAAATTTGAAATGACATATGGAAACTCTAAAGGACAATTATCTTTAGATTTGGTAGATTCATTAGATACCAATAAAAAAGAAATTAATATTATTAATGTTAATGGTAAAATTGAAATAGACAAAGATTTTGCTTATTATATTGAACTTGATAAAGATAATTATCATCAAGCTAATATATTAGGTATGAGCATTTATGATGGAGATAATATATATTATTTAAATCCAGTGGCAATAAAAGAAAATGTTCATATTTTTGAACATGCTAAATATACTTATGATTATAAAAAGAATATAGTCGCTTTAAATAAAATAGGAATTAATTTGGGTGCTAGCAGTTATGATGCAATGATATGTGGTTATTTGCTTAATTATAATATTAAAGATGATATCAGTTACTTAGCTAATACTAAGGGATATGAAATATCTTTCTATGAAGAATTAATTAAAAAGAATAAGGTTATAGTAGATGAAGAAACATTTTTAAAAAATGTAGGATTAAAATCAAAGTTTATATATGATACTAAAGATGAGCTACTAAATGAATTAGAAAGTGAAGGAATGAAAAAACTATTTGATGATATGGAGATGCCTTTGATTCCTGTGCTTGCTAAAATGGAGATGAATGGTATTAAATGTAGTAAAGACGTTTTGGATGAAATGCAAGAGGAAATAGTTATTAAGCTTAATATCATTAGTAATAGTATATATAATATGGTGGGTGAAGAATTTAATATATCTTCTCCTAAGCAACTAGGCGAGATACTTTTTGAAAAACTTAATCTTCCTCATGGTAAGAAAGCTGGAAAAAATGGCTATCCAACAGATCATGATACATTGATAAAATTATTTGATTTACATCCTATTATTCCTTTGGTTTTAGAACATAGAAATCTAAGTAAAATTATGTCTACATATATGGATAGTTTAAAAAAATATATTATGGAAGATGGCAAAATACACACTATTTATAAACAAGCAGTGACTAGAACAGGAAGGCTTTCTTCAGTTGAACCTAATCTTCAAAATATTCCTATTAGAAATGAAGAAGGTAAAAAAATAAGAAAAGCATTTCTTCCAGAAGATGGAAGCATAATAATGAGTAGTGATTATTCTCAAATTGAGCTTCGAGTTCTTTCTCATATAGCCAATGATAAAACTTTAATTAATGCATTTATTAATGGAGAAGATATACATTCAAAAGTTGCTTCAGATATATATGGAATTCCGCTTGAAGCAGTAACAAAAAATCAAAGAAGAACTGCTAAAGCTGTTATTTTTGGAATAGTATACGGAATAAGTGGATTTGGGTTAGGTGAAAACTTAGATATTAGAGCAGATGAAGCTAGAAAGTTAATAAATAAGTATTTAGATATGTATCCAGCTGTTCAGAAATATATGAATGATATAGTAAAAGAGGCAAAAGAAAACGGATATGTTAGAACTCTTATGAATAGAAAAAGAGTAATAGATGAACTTAAAAATACTAATTTTATGATTAGAAAAAGTGGTGAAAGAATAGCCCTTAATACACCCATTCAAGGAACAAGTGCGGATATTATTAAAAAGGCTATGATAGAAGTTGACAAAGAAATAACTAGATGTAATCTTAAAAGTAAAATGTTAATTCAGGTACATGATGAACTAGTGTTTTCTGTTCCGTTGGAAGAAAAAGAGAAAATGGAAAATTTAGTAAGAGAGGTTATGGAAAATGCTTATACTTTGGCTGTTCCTCTTAAAGTAGAAGTAGAAAGTGGAACTGATTGGTATAACGCAAAATAAAACTGTACGCTGATGTACAGTTTTTGAATTTTAAATTCCATAATAGTTATTAAATTATAGTTTAAATAATGCATATTTTTACTATTTCTATGTTAGTATTAATATTACATATATATTTATTGATACCGAAAAATCTATTGACTATTGGCTCTCAAAACTATATAATAATATTTGATAGTAGCTATACGCTAATGGCACAAATAGATATGATTATGATTAGATTTATTATCATTTTTGTAGCTTATTATGTACTTAAGTGAAAGAGGTGGTTAACAGATACGCATTTAAAGACATATATGTGAATAGAAGTGAAAGGAGTAAAAATGGAAAAGAAAAATACGGTTATAATATTTATTGCACTATTTATTATACTAATAAGTTTAGGACTATTTGGAGTGATTTATTTAAAGAATAATGAGAAAGTATATACTGTAACGTTTGATACTAATGGTGGCAGTGATATAGCTGCTCAAATTGTAAAAGCAGGTAGTACTATTAACGAGCCAATCTCTCCAGTAAGAGAAGGCTATGATTTTACTTATTGGTCATTAAATGGTGAAATGTATAATTTTAATAGTACGGTCAACGAAGATATAACATTGGTGGCTAATTGGCTTGGAGTAGATATTAAAGAGACAGCCTATATAATTACGTTTGATGCAAATGGAGGAAGTAGTATTGAAAGCCAAACTGTTGTAGAGGGGAAAAACGCTTCACAAGTATCTGAGCCTACTAGAGAAGGATATAATTTCTTGTATTGGACACTAAATAATAAAGAATATGACTTTAATACACCAGTTACTAAAGATATAACATTAGTAGCAAAGTGGGAAAAGATAGAAGAAGATAAAATTACATATAAAGTTACTTTTGATACAACTGGTGGAAGTAAAATTAGTACTAAAACTGTTGAAGAAGGAAAAACAGTTCCAAAACCAGCTAATCCGACAAAAAGCGGTTATGCATTTGTAGAATGGCAATTAGAAGGGAAAACTTATAGCTTTAGTAGTAAAGTGACTAAGGATATAACATTAACAGCAGTATGGAAAGAAGTAAAATCTTATAGTGTATCATTTAATGTGACGGGTGGAAGTAGTGTGCCAACTCAAACAATCACTGAAGGAGGTAAAGTTACTAAACCGACTAATCCGACAAGGAGTGGATACACATTTGATAAGTGGCTGCTTGGAAGCAGTGAATATAATTTTAATACACCTGTAAACTCAAATATTACTTTGGTGGCAACTTGGAAAGAAGTAAAAGACTATACTGTTAGTTTTAATACAAATGGAGTTGGAACTATCCCTAGTCAATCAGTAAAAGAAGGAGGTAAAGCTTCAAAACCAGCTGATCCATCTAAAACAGGATACACATTTGTAGGTTGGACATTAAATGGTAAAACTTATGACTTTAATTCAAGTGTTACTAGTGATATAGTATTAGTAGCTAATTTCAAGCAAAAGAGTTATACAATTTCCGTTGCAAAAGTGGATGATTACTCACCAGATAGAACTTTAACTGTTAAAGAGGATGGGAAGGTAATATCTTTTACACAAATCAATTACTCAGATGGTGTGATGTTGTGTAAAGGGACGAATCCAACAGTATCATTTAGTGATTTGGAAGGCGAAACTACATTTAAGGTAGTGCTAAAAGATGGAACAGTAGTAACGGCCACTTTAAAATAGGAAAGGAGTAAAATGAAAAAAATTAAATATATAGTATTTAGCTTAATATTGCTATTGCCAGTATTAAGCTTGAGTGCTCAGACAATTAAAAAAGACGATGTGCCTGTTGGAACATATGTAATTGGAACACATATGTTTACTAGAGAAGTTAATACTGAAACAGGCTATGAAGGAAAGCTAACCACTGAACTTATAATGCTAGCTTCCAAAACAATAGAAGGCAATAATCTAGAAGATATGGTAATTCTATATAAAAATCCAAGAGGCAAATGGATAAATGCTATGAGTGCTGAGTCTGTAGAAGTTTCAGATACGTTTAATATTGAATACAAAGATAAAGATAATTATAATGAAATCGATTTTGATTCTCTAGACATGAGGTATATAACTAGTATTAGTGATTACCAATTAGATAATGATGAAAGGCTATATTCCACTCTTGAAATTATTGAAAATAAAGAGTACAGATATGAAAATATAAAAAAAGACACTATTTATAAAAGCGTAATTGCATATTTACAAATTCCCAAAGAGGACTTGGATGATTTAAAAAATATATCTTTTGATTTGGAATATGAAGGCATTGAATTATATCCGACATTTAATTCTAATGTGAAAATTACAGATGTAATTGGAGCTAAACATTTTGAGATTAAAGATTTATCAAAAAACAATAGTGCCTTTTTGTTTAAGGTGGTGAGTGATGGAGCTTATTACAAATTAAAAAATATTGTTGGGGAACTAGAAGATGGTAGAATACTTAAGAATCGTGATATAGAAAAATATTTTCTTGAATTGCCAAAAATTGAAATGGATTACAAGGTTGAAAATTTTGCCAACAATTTAAATGAAGAATCTGTGTTAACAATTAAAGTTAAAAATCATAAGCAAAATCAAACCATTACTGGTTATGAAATATACAAAACATGTGTAGAATGTGATTATAATTTTCATGTGTATGCTATAGATGACAATTCATTTGGACAAGTTTATACAACTGATAATATTAATGACGAATATCAAGTAGTTTTATCAAATGACAAAGACATTTATTTGGGAAGATATTATAGTCAGCAAAATGGTAGAAGAGTTTATGGTGAATGGTCATCACCCCAACATATATCATTCTATGATACAAATAATATTCCAGTTCCTGCACTAGACATTACTAAAACAGTGAAGAGATTAGAATATAACTACAATAATGTTACATATAATATAAAAGCACATAATCCTAATTTTGATATAAACTTTCCAGGCGGTATAGAGCTTTATAGAACATCAGACTTTGAGGGTCTTTTTGAAACTAAGACAATAAATAATGTTTTAACCATAAAGGAGTACCAAGAAAATAGACCAGTTATGAATCTCTACACTACAGATTCTTATAGATCACCTATAACTTCTGATAATATTCATTTAAATGATTATGGTAATCCAACGTATACTGCTAGGTATTATTATGAAATTAATGGTGTTAAATATTATGGTGCAATTGGAGGATATAATAATAGCGTATTATTTGATGAATACAGCATATCTGATAATGGACATCCTACAATAAAAATAAACGACACAATTAATGATAATGTTACTGGATGGGAATTGTATAAATATGAT
>ONXO01000054.1 GCA_900321795.1 uncultured Eubacteriales bacterium | reverse complement strand
TTGCATAACCCCATATAAATTTTCCTGTATAGAGGCTATGTCCATCATTGTTAGATTGTATGATATACTTGCACTCTATACATATAAGTTTCACCTTCAAGTATATCTATTTGTTGCAGAAGGCAATCATGCCTTCGAAGTAAAACTCGCAATGTATTATATAACAAAGTGCCTATTTTTTCAAGTCTTTAAGGCAAATTTGTTGACATTTTTCATCCTCCTTTCTTTAAAAATAGCCATCTTAACAAGATGGCATGTACAAACAAAAAAAGAGCTAGTAACTATTTTACTAACTCAACTTATTTATATATTTAATTATCATTTCATCAACAATTTCAGTATCTTCATTTTTATTTATGAGAAGATTTCTTAATTCATTTAATGATTTTATTATAATTTTTAATTCATAGACATCAATTTTTAATTTATACTTTTTCATCATAATCACCAAAGTAAATATACCATAAACTTATTATTATGAAAAAGGTATAAAAAAAGAGATAATTATATCTCATCTTCATTATAAAATATTATTTTGCTCCATCTTTAAATATAACAGCTTTAATAGTTAAAAATATACATTTTATATCTAACCATAAACTACAGTGTAAACAATAATTATACTCTAATTCTAATCTTCTTTCATAAGTAGTTGCACTTCTGCCGTTCGCAGCCCACCAACCACTGACACCTGGACGAACACTTTCATATAATTCATGACTTCCATTATGTGAATCTAGTTCTCCAACTACAAGTGGTCTAGGTCCAATTAATGACATATCACCCTTTAATACATTTATGAATTGAGGAAGTTCGTCTAAAGATGTTTTTCTTAATATATTTCCTATTTTTGTTATTCTTGGGTCATTTTCAAATTTTTGATTTAAATCCCATTCAGCTTTATACTTAGGGTCTTTTAATAATTCTTTTAATACTTCATCTGCATTGTGAACCATACTTCTAAATTTATAAATATAAATATATTTACCATTCTTTCCAATTCTTTTTTGTTTATAAAAAACGGATTTTTTATCACCTGATGCAAGATAACAAATTTTTGTAATAATAGCTACTGGAATTATTGGCAATATTCCGATTAATGAACATATAATATCAAATAATCTTTTTATGAAAAAATATGATACTCTTTCAATTTTCTTAAACTTAGATACATTGTTTGCTAAAGCTTTAGTATCTGTAACAGCAATTGATTCTTCTTCCGTAAGAACTTCATAACTTTTAACTCTCAAATTTATTTTCCCGCCAATTTTTTTTCTTTCTAATTCTAATACTCCTGACTCTACTGGTGCCATACTACATAACCCCCTTTGCAATATTCACCTTTGTTTGATTTACAAATAGCGAAACTCCCCACCATGATGTTACACCCGGTTTAACCTTTTCATAAATCGTGTGATCACCATTATGGTTATCTAACTCTCCTGGAACTATTGGCCTAGGTCCTATTAAACTCATATCATTTTTAAGTATATTTAACATTTGTGGTAACTCATCTAGACTTGTTTTTCTTAAAATATTGCCAACTTTTGTTATTCTAGGGTCTTTTTCAAATTTTTGATTTTCATTCCATTCTCTTTTATAGATTGGATCTTTAAGCATCTCTTCTAGCATTTCTTTAGAATATGGCACCATACTTCTAAATTTGTATAATTGGAACTTTTTTCCATTTTTTCCAATTCTAGTATGATTATAAAATATTGATGAGAAATCCCCCGTTAACACATAGCTGATTTTAACAATAATTGCTATAGGTAATAGAAAAATACACCCTATTAATGCGAAAAAAATATCAAATAGTCTTTTAATAAATAAATAACTAATTGATGTCATATAATTATCATTTGATTTTACTTTTGATTGATCTAGACCTACCTTAACTATATCATCTTTCATAAAAACTACTCCTTAAATAATGTTCGCAAAAACATTTTACCAATAAAGATATAAATAATCAATAAATAATTTAAAATTTTGTATTTTATTTTACCACAAAAATTTAAATTAGCAAGTACAATTTAGTTTTTTTATTAAAATATAAACACTTTATAATTAAAATGCTACTTTATTATATGAATTTAAAAAGAGTTAATTTAAATAAGTTAACCCTTTTAACTATAATCCGTTTTGCTCAACACCATAGACAGCTTGTGAATGAGTAAATCCCTCAAACTCCAATTGGCTTATTAATCTATCCTTCGAAAACGGCATAGTATCCAAATAACTTTTAGCTGATTTAACAGCTTGTTCATTCCAATTAGCACCGCAATTATCTACTCCATATTTTGCTTGAGTACTAGTAAAGCCTTCATATTCTAGTTGTTTAACTAAACCAGAATATGAAAATGCCATTACTAATAAATAATTTTGAGCCGATTTTAATGCTTGTTCATCCCAATTAGCGCCACAATTATCGGCTGCATATATAGCATCTTCATTTGAATACTTTTCATATTCCAATTGCTTTACTAACCCCGAATATGAAAATGGCATAACTGAAAGATAATTCTTAGCCGATCTTAAAGCATTTTTTTGACTCACTGTAATATTTTGATTACTATTATTAGCATTATTTTTCGAATCATTACTAGAATTATTATTCTCGTTTTTTTCTTCAACAGACGTATTATTGACAGCTTTATCTGTGTTTACTTTTTCACTTGATGTCTCTTCATGTGTAACCTCTTCCTTTACTATAGAAGATTTATTCTCTTCTTTCTGAGTATTATTATTCTCATCTTCTTCATTTAATTCTTTTGCTTCTACATTATTCTTAATTTCTGAAGGAATAATTGCTTTTGAATCATTATCATCTACCGATTCTTTCTTATCAGTAAATGTACTGCCAATAGCTGCAATAAATATAAATAATACTATAACTCCCACTACTGCATAAATATGTCCATTTTTTCTAACATCTAAAAAACTATTATTCATCTTAAACTCCTCTATTATTTTAATTATATCAAAAATACTAATTAAGATATTATTATTCTATCATATTTTACATTTAATTAAATAATATTTACCATGATAAACAAATTATTAAATTTTTTTAAAAAATTTCTTTTCTTTACAACAAGCTATAGCATAAATGTATTCCCTGAACCTCTCTCACCTGAAGAAGAAGAAAGACAAGTATTTCTATCATGCAATGGTGATAAAAATGCAAGAAATACTTTAATTGAGCACAATTTAAGATTAGTTGCGCATATAGTTAAAAAATTTGACAATTTTAATGAAAATGCAGATGATTTAATTTCTATCGGTACAATTGGTTTAATAAAAGGTATTGATACTTATGATATTAATAAGCCAGTTAAACTTACCACATATGCTGCTAGATGTATTGAAAATGAAATACTAATGTATATACGAACAAACAAAAAGAACCAAAATAACGTTAGTTTAAATGATTCAATTGGTTATGATAAAGACGGAAATGAAATAACTTTAGAAGAAGTTATTAAAGAAGACTATATAGACTCAGCAGATTTAATAGAGTTACAAGACAATATAAAGCTATTAAAAAAATACATAAGTGTTTTGACTAAAAGAGAAAAAGAAATAATTATTAGAAGATATGGGCTTCTTAATAAAAATGAAGAAACTCAAAGAGAAATAGCTAAAAGTTTAAAAATATCTAGAAGCTATGTTTCTAGAATAGAAAAAAGAGCTTTAGTTAAGCTTTATAGAGAGTTTTTGAAAGATAATAAAATATAAAAAATACCACTTATCATCTTTAAAGTGGTGTTTTTTATATGCTACTTATTTAATTCTTCTTGAACTAGTTTATTAACTACAGCAGGATTTGCTTTTCCTTCGCTTACCTTCAATGTCTGTCCTACAAAGAAACCTAAAAGTGCTGTTTTACCAGATTTATATGCTTCATATTGATTAGGATTACTGCTTATTACTTCTCTAACCATCTCTCTAATAGTTTCTTCATCACTAATTTGTTCCATCCCTTTTTCTTTCACTATTTCAAGAGGCGTTTTCTCTTCTTCTAGCGAGAATACAAATACATCTTTTGCTTGCTGAGAGCTTATCTTTCCTGTGTTTACTAAGCTCACTAAACTAGCAAGCATATCAGGTCTTAAATATACTTCATCTATAGTTAAATTATTTTGATTCATATACCCCATTAATCTAGTTGTAAGCCAGTTACTTGCATCTCTTGCATCGATATTATATAAAAGTACTTCATCAAAATAATCACTTATGCTCTTTTCTCTTACTATACTTTTAGCATCTTTCTCACTTACACCTAAAGAAACATATTTTTTCATTCTTTCCATTGGAAGCACAGGAATGCTTTTTCTTATTTCTTCTTTAAATTCACTGTTTAATTTAACTACTGGAATATTAGGCTCAACGTAATATCTATAGTCTATTGCATCTACTTTTTCCCTCATAGATACAGTTTTCTTTTCATCATCAGCCCATCTTCTAGTTTCCTGAACGACTTTACCTCCAGAAGAAAGTAATTCTTCTTGTCTTTTCATTTCATAAGCTATTACTTCTTTAACAGTATTAAATGAATTTATATTTTTTATTTCAGCACGAGTGCCAAGAGTAGTATCTTCTTCTTTCATCATACTTATATTAACATCTACTCTAAGCTGTCCTTTCTCACTAGAAGCTTCTGATATCCCAGCATATTTAATTATACTTCTTAAATTTTCTAAGTATTCAACTACTTCATCAATAGTATTCATATCTGGTTCAGTTACTATTTCTATTAAAGGAACTCCAGCACGATTATAATCAAGTAAACTATAAGTACTTTCATGAGTCATAGATGCCGAGTCTTCTTCCAAATGAAGCTGATGTATTCTTACTCTTTTACTTTTTCCATTAACATCTATATCTAAGTAACCGTTCTTACCAAATGGGCGTGTCATCTGAGTTAACTGATAACCTTTAGGTAAATCGGCATAATAATAGTTCTTCCTGTCAAACATTACCTCATCCGGTGTTTCACAGTTTAAGCACATAGCTAATTTAAGAGCTTTTCTTACTCCTTCAATATTAGGAAGAGGTAGTATGCCAGGAAGTGCTAAATCTATTTCAGATATATTTGCATTGGCTTCTTTAGTGTATTCATTTTTACTTCCTGAAAACATTTTACTTTTTGTATTAAGTTCAGTATGTACTTCTAAACCAATTACTGCTTTATACATTATCTTTCACCTCCTAAAGTTTTCTCTATTTGATAAGCTATTTGAAGGCAGTTTAAATCATCTTTTACTTTACATGTCAAGTTGACCGCTATAGGCATATTACCAATAAATCCACTAGGAAGTGTTATACTAGGATATCCTCCAAAGTTCCCTATAGCTAGGTGATTTTCAAGAAGCAAATACTCATCTCCTAGTCTATCAACTTCTTCAGATGGATTTATTTTTGGTGCCACTCCACCTGCTGCTGGAAGAACTAGTCCATCATATTTTTCGAATAATTTATTCATTTCAGTAACTATCATATTTCTAACTCTTTTGGCATTTAAAAATAATTTTTCTTGATTTTCTCTTTCTAGAATATAACTTCCTATTATAAATCTTCTTTTTATCATTTCAGCAAAACCTTCGCTTCTAGTATTTATCATTACTTCTTCAGGAGTATCTCCTTTACCACGAGGTCCAAATATAAAACCAGTTAGATTAGAGTTATTACTTGTTGATTCTGCACAGCTTATTATAAAGTATGTTGGATATATTACTTCCAGTAAATCTTTTCTAAAACTTATTTCTTCTACTATGCATCCTTTTTCTTTTAATTTATGTATTACATCATAAAAATTGCTAGCCACTTCCTTAGCTTCTCCTAAAGCTGCACTTTCTAGGATTTCTTTTATGTAGAATAACTTTTTACCTTCTAAAGAACTTTCTAAGTTTTCACTATATTTAAAAGATTCATCTTCTAAAGTAGTCATATCTTTTTCGTCTTTTCCTTTTATAACATCAGTTACTATTGCCGCATCCATAACGTTTCTTGTAAGAACGCCTACATGATCTAAGCTTGACGCAAAAGGGAACATACCCCATCTACTTATTCTTCCATATGTTGGTTTAAATCCTACTACACCACAGTAACTTGCTGGCTTTCTTACTGAGTCACCTGTATCAGAGCCAATTGCAAAAGGAACGGTTCCCATAGCTACAGCTGCTGCACTACCTGCTGAAGAACCTCCTGTAATTCTTGTATTATCTAATGGATTTCTAACTATTCCTGTGTGTCCTGTAAGACCACTTCCTCCCATTGCAAGTTCATCAAGAACAGTTTTACCCATTAAAACAGCTCCAGCTTCTTTTAGTTTTTTATAAACAGTACTATCAAACACCGGTATATAATCTTTTAATATATTTGAAGAACCTGTAGTTAGTATTCCTTTAGTTGAAAAATTATCCTTTAAAGCATAAGGTATCCCACTTAATAAGCTATCACTTTCTTCTTTAGAATATTTATCTATTATAGTTACAAAAGCGTTTACAGTTCCTTGACTATCATTAGCCATTTTAATTGATTCATTAAATACTTCTTCACTTGTGATTTTACCTTCATCTATTAAACTTCTAAGTTCTAAAATACTTTTATCTTTCATCCTAAGCCACCACCTTTGGAACAGAAACACATCCATTTTTCACATCTTTACAATTAGAAAATGCATCAAGCCTATCTAAAGACATAGTTACTTCATCTCTTCTTAAATAAGCATCATCTAAAGGAAAAGGAAAGCTCATAGGTTCATATTCTTTAATTCCTTCTATTTTATCTATTTTATCTACTTGTTTTAATAATATTTCAAACTCTTTAGCCAAAGTCGCATATTCTTCTTCATCATTCATATAAAACTCTAACTTCTTACTATATTTTTTTAATTCTTCTATTGATATCATATTTACTATCCTCCAAGAAACATTATACAGCAAAACGTCATAAAACTAAAGAAAAACCGGTAATTCTTTACCAGTTTAAGACTATCAGTTCTATACTTCTATTAAGCTTTTTAATTTCTTTATACATTTTTTCTCTATTCTAGATATATATGATTGTGAGATTCCAAGAATATCTGCAACCTCTTTTTGAGTATATTCATCAGTATTATTAAGTCCATAGCGCATAGTAAGTATTTGTCTATCTCTTTTCGGAAGCCGTGCTAGTTCTTTTTCCAATATACTTTTATCAACTTTATTCTCATACTCTTTTTCAACTATATCTTCTTCAGTCCCTAGAACATCTTCTAAATGAAGTTCATTCCCATCGCTATCTAAATTAATAGAATCTTCAAAAGAAACTTCTTGTTTTCTTCTTTTATTCTTTCTCAAAAACATAAGTATCTCATTATCTATACACCTGGATGCATATGTAGCTAGTTTAATATTTTTATCAAGCTTATATGTATTGACTCCTTTTATTAATCCGATAGTGCCAATAGATACAATATCTTCTAAATTTTCTTTAGTATTATCATACTTTTTAGAAAGAAACACAACTAATCTTAAATTATGTTCGATTAGCTTATTTCTAGCCTTTTCATCTCCATTATTACTTCTTATAACTAAAGCCTCTTCTTCCTCCTTAGAAAGTGGCGGCGGAAGAATATCGGTACTACCTAAAAAATAAATCTTATCCTCATCCACAAAAAGTTTTTTAATTAATTCAAATAATTTCATTTTTTCTCCTCCATTAACAAATAATTTAACAAACAATCAATACCCCCATGTTTTAATTTATCATTAGTTATACCAATAACAACATTATTAAATAATCCAACATCTTCAATATAAATTTTATCTATTTTAATAGCTTTAATAAAGCCTTTAGAATTAACACTTTCAAAAGGAATTAAATAATATGAATTAGAATTAATATAATTTAATATTTCTTTATTATTAGTAATAATAACCGGACGTTTACTAATATAATCGACTAATGTATTACCTGTATCTAAAAAACCATTCATTTTAACGATTTTACCATTTAAATATACATTAACTTTATAATGTAATGTATTAATATCTTTTAATTTCTTCATTTGTTTTTTATACATTATTAAACTTATAGGTCCTGCTAATAATATTAATATATAATTTATACTTAAGCCCTTGTGATAAAATACCATTCCTATATTTTTATAAGAAAACTCAATATTTAAATAATAAAGTACTCCACCTAATATTATGCTTAATATATAAAAATAGAATAGATTTGTTAAAGTATATTTAATATCAACATATTTAAATGTAGAAACTATAATGATAAATGAAAGAATTATTTTAAGTAAAAATAGTGATAATGTTGTAAGTGGAATAAATAAAGCAAATATTGTTAAACTTCCAATCAAAGCTCCTAAAAAGAGCCGGCACAATGAAACTCTTCTTTTTAATATAGCCGATGTAGTTTGAAGTAGTATAAAATCAAAAGCAAAATTTAAAAAAAGCAATAAATCTATATATACTTTCATTCCACTCACCATTTTAAGTATATAAAAAAAGTAATACATATTTAGTCGAAATATGTATTACTTTCTATTTTTTTTAGGAATTAATCTATGCTTATATACTTCATCAAGTGTTCCCTCAGTAGTAGCAATCTTTAAATCTTCATAGTATTCTCTTAATTCCAAATCAGCAAATTCTTGCATCATAATTTGCCCAAAAACTTCTTCTTCTAATTCTTCTTTATTTTCTGGAATTTCATTTTCTACTACCAATAATTTTTCATGATCCATTACTAAAGAAGCTAGTTGTCTATAGTGTAAATAATTGAACTTACCATTTTCATAAACATAGGCATTATAAAATCTTCTCATTAAAGATATATTTACTAAAGCTGGAGAATCGTATCTTAATTTATCTCTTAGAACAAATAATTTATCAAATTCATCGATAGAGCTTCTAGCTGATAATTCTATTTGTCTATTAGATAAAACTTTTGATATAAAGTCAATATCTCTACCTAACTCAGTAAACTTATCAGATATCTTGTGTTTATCTAAAATGTCTTTATCATAAACTATTTCTAATGTCCTTATTTCTCCTTTAGCACGATAAGCAATTTGTAAAGGTCTTGGATTTCTTTCATCTACTCCATAAAGTCTTTTCAATTCAAAATCATTCTTAAAATTTGTTGTAGTTTTATCAATTTCTGCTAACGTTGAAGGTATTGTTATTTTTTTATATTTAGTAAAAGTTGCAGTTTTACTATCTTTATCATATTGTAAATCACCTAAAAAATATGGGTTTTTTGATTTATTATTATAATTATTTATTTTATCTTCTAATTCATAAAGTGAATTATTATAGTTAATTTGTCTTGTTACCAATTCTTCTTTGATAACAATTGTATATCTTTTAACTTCATTTTTCATTATACCATCTCCCCATTAGTAATTAAATTGTACCATAAAAAGTTCATTTTGTCAATAAAGTGCAATTTTAAATACGCTTTTAACAAAAAAGGCATGCTAATTGCAAACCTTAATTACTTCGCTATCTTTTACTTACCATAGCTTTAGAAACATTATATTCAAATATATTATCAGTCTTAAATGTATCACTAATTTCATTTAAATAATTATTTAAGTCTTCTTTCATTTTTTTATCATGAGTTTTATCTCTCAACTCTTTTAAAAGATTAACATTATCTGCCTTGTAGTTCATTAGATAATCAGTATCCATCTCAGAAAGCATATTTGAATTATAATATCTTTGTATATTATTGTAAGCTATTACATAGTCTACACTTACACAGTTTATTAAAGTATAAACACTAGTTACTATTATTATGTAATATTTAAGTATATTTACTTTAGAATTAAGTATGTAAAGAGTTGTAGGTACTAACATTATTACTTCAGTTATAAGCGAAACATATACAAGTAATCTAAGTAATGTATAGCCATAAGCTTGTTCATACATATTCATTCTCATAAATGATGAAGCTATTATTATTAATGTAAGTACAACCATTAAAATACTCATTCTTTTAGTATACTTGTCCTCTTTAGAATGTTTACTTATTAGAATTAATGCTAAGTTAAGTACTGATATAAACATAAGTTCAAAGAAACCTTGACGAGCATAACTAGCATAGTCTATCCCTTCTGTAACATGATGAAGTAGCAAACTTCTAATTTGAATAAAGTCAAATACTACATATATTACATTTAGTACTGTAAGTAGTAATCTCACTGTATAGTTTTCTATTTTTATATTTATTTCAGTTATTTCTGGTTTTTTGTATTTGTTTAGCAAGTAATGGAAAGCTGCTCCTAGATAAGTAAATATAAGGAAAAGCAGTACTAATCTTCCAATAATATTATCCAGATTTATGTTTTTAAATACATCAAATATTCCTTTAAATATACTTCCAAACATCATATCAGCATTAGAAAGCAGTAGTAATACAACTATTGCAATAGGTGCTACTATTAAAATAGATTTAAGCTTTTTCTTCCCTTCGTCTGATATATTAGACATACCAAGTAACTTCTTTTTAGATTCACTAAAGAAAGGTGCGATTGAATCTACAGGTGCGAATAAAAGATTAACTATATCTGCACATACTTCTTGAATATTATATGTAGGTTTAATAGTGTAAATATACATTAATATATATAGTAATGGAATTACTATATAGTTAAAGTACCTAAAGCTATTATCATATATAAAGTAAGTGCTAGATAATATAACTATTGGAATTATAAATAATAAGCCTTTCTTATTTTTAACTTTATTATTTTTCACTAACATATAAACAATAAATGATATAAGTGGAATAGTAAACACTATTACATTTAAACCTAATGATAGATTATAAAACATTATTGAATGTAATAAGCTTAATATGATTATAAATATTAACATTATTTTTTCCCTCCTACTTATTATACTTTCGTATTAAATAATATGTTTTTAAACATAATTAGCCTTTTTCTCAAGTAAATTGTACCAAAAAAGTATTAGTTTTACAATAGATAAAGACACCTCTATATAGAAGTGTCTTTAATATTACTAATTACTTTGTAAAGTAAACTGTAAAGAGTTATAGCTTCGCTTTTATCAAGATCAAGGCATTTACCAACCTTTTTAGGAACATATGCACACTTAGTTTTTAGTTTTTCACCATCTTTAGTAAGAGATATCACTAAGTTTCTTTCATCCTTATCGCTTACTTTTCTTTTAATATATCCCTTATTCTCCAGCTTTTTAAGAAGTGGTGTAAGTGTTCCTGAATCAAGCATTAATCTCTCACCTAAAGTTTTTAAATTTATACTACTATTTTTCCAAAGTACAAGCATAACTATATACTGCGTATAAGTTAAATCAAACTTATCAAGTTCTAACTTATATTTTTTTATAAGTTCTTTACTAGCAGCATATAAAGGAAAACATAATTGATTTTCAAGTTTTAAGTCACTCATTATTTATTTAATATACTAGAAAGTTCTTCCTTAGTCCTAAATCCTACTAGCTTATCCTTAAGTTCACCATTTTCAAATATTAGTAGTGTTGGAATAGACATAATACCATATTTAACCGGAACTTCACTTGCTTCATCTACATCTAGTTTGTAGAAGCTATATGTTTTAACTTCATCTGCTAATTCATCTACTATAGGCGAAAGCATCTTACAGGGTCCACACCAAGTAGCAAAGCAATCAACTAATACTTTTCCTTCCTTTATTACTTCATCAAATTCACTTTCTTTTATTTCTCTTACCATTTTAATTCTCCCTCATTTCTCTTATAGCAACAGTTGCAGCTATACTTCCATCTGATACAGCTGTAGTAAGTTGTCTTAATGTTTTTACTCTTGCATCTCCTGCAATATAAACTCCTTTTTGCTTAGTGTGAAGTCCATCTTGGCTTTCAAAATAACCCTGTTCATTTAAATCCACTAAGTTAGTAAATACTTCATTATTTGGTGTTTGTCCTACCGCAATGAACAAGCCACTAATTTTTAAGTTAATTTCATTTCCATCATTGTCTTTAATATCAATACTTTCTAAAACTTCTTCTCCGTTTATTTTAGATACATTAGAATTAAGAATAAACTCCACATTAGGCATTTTCTTAAGTTCAGACAAATACATATCTTATCCTCTAAACTCATCACGTCTATGTATTACGTAAACTTTAGAAGCTATATTTGATAAGTAAACTGCATCTTCTAAAGCTGTGTTGCCACCACCTACTACAGCCACTTCCCTTCCTTTATAAAAGTTTCCGTCACATGTAGCACAGTAAGAAACTCCTTTACCCAAAAGTTCTAACTCACCTGGAATATTTAATTTTCTATTTTCTACTCCCACTGCTAATATAATTGCTTTAGCTTGATAAGTATCATCATTATTTGGATTATTAGTGTATACAACATTATTTTCATCTATTCTTATAACTGTCTCAAACTTAAACTCACAGCCCAAGTCTTTAACTTGATTATATAAATCATTTGCATAGTCAAATCCTGATATGCATTTAATTCCCGGATAATTTTCTACTTTAGAAGCATTTAATATTTGACCTCCTGGCGCTTTTGCTTCAAAAACTAATACCTTTTTATTTGGTCTTAGGGCATACAATGCAGCTGTTAAACCAGCTGGGCCTGCTCCTACTACTATAATATCATACATAATTTACTCTCCTAACAATTTAATTATATCTTTTTCTATGTCTTCAGGTTTAACTGTAGGCTCGAATCTATCTACTACATTACCATCTCTATCAACTAAGAATTTAGTAAAGTTCCACTTTATCGCTTTCATAATGCCATGCTTTTGATCTTTTAAATAAGTATATAATGAGCTTTCATTCTTACCATTAACTTCTATCTTAGCAAATTGATCAAACGATGTATTGTATTTAAGCTGACAAAACTCGTGTATTTCTTCATTAGTCCCAGGAGCTTGTCTACCAAACTGATTACACGGAAAATCAAGTATTTCTAGTCCTTTATCATGATATTTCTTATAAAGATTTTCTAATCCTTCATATTGAGGAGTAAATCCACACCCTGTTGCAGTGTTTACAATAAGCATTACCTTACCTTTATATTCACTTAAACTAAAGTCTTCTCCCTTTCTAGTTTTTACAATAAAATCATAAATATTCATTTATCCCTTCTCCTTAATTAAATAGTACACAATTTATTTTTACATGTCAATAAAAAAAGAAATAGCTTTACACTACTTCTTAACAAGCTTCATTAAGTGAACAACTATCTCCTAAATAAAATGTTTTAAAAGCTTCTTCTTCATCTTTTAACATTTCTTCAGTTAGTACTTCTCTTGAATCAGTTTGTTTATCTGACTTACCAGTAGTCATTCTTTTTAATACCCCATTTTCTACATACATAAAGTTTGGAGCATATATTCTCTTTTCACCAGACATTATTGTTTTATCACCACTAGTAAGTGTATAATCTCTTAAGAATGAATCAAAGTATTCAAGTAATTTAAAGTATGCTTCAGTTCCTTCAACAGTCTTTTCTAAATTTCCTTTTTCATTAACTACATATTTATCTCTTAAGATTTCTTTACCTTCATTATCCCAAATAGGTACATAATAAACAGTATATATTTTATTTTTATTTGCTACCTCTACAGCTTTTTCTACAACACTTCTGCACCAAGGACATAGTTTATCTCCAAAATATACATAGAATGTTTCTTTATTTTCTATTTTTTTAACAATTTCTTCAGCAGTAGTAGTTACAAAAGGATTTTCTTCACTTATTGTAACTGTTCTATGTTCTAATCCTCTTGCATTAGTTTTGCCATTTAAACTTTCATATGAAGTTTTAAATTCTAAAGCAGCCTCTTTATTTATTTTACTTTCTTCTTTTTCTTTACCAAAACATCCTGTTAGTGTAAATAGTGATAGAACTAATACACCTACTAATAATATTTTATTTTTCATTAATTTAAACTCCTTATTTTCTTTTATTATCTTGTTTAGATTCACTATTAACTAAAAGATTTTCTAATTTTTTAAACCTATAGTTTACAAATATTAAAACAACAGCTATTCCAACTAAAGTGAACACACCATTCCATATTATTACAGTAGTATTTCTTACATCAGTCTTTTGATGAAAGTATTCATATAATGCATCATATCTTTCATCTTCATCTTTATTGTATTCACTTACTATAGCATTCTTAATGGTATCATCATATCTTTCATTATATCCAGGTATAACTTTATCACCAATTATAATATAAGGAACACCACCAGCTGGGTTATTCATAAAATTACTAACATTTGTCATTAAATCCCAGTTTTTGTCATCATTCCACACTTCAAATGTAACCATCTTAAAGTATTTACCATACTCTTCTGTTATAGAGTTCATAAATGTTAAGAATGCACGGCAATAGCCACATCCTTGACCTCTAAATAAATAGATAGTTATTTGATCATCACTCTCTTTATAATTAGTGAACACTTCTTCCATTTCTTCAGCTTTTAATGTATCTCTATAGTTTAGTGTTTTATAATCTTCTATATCTTCTGCTTTTAATACATTTGGAAGAAAAACTAAACTAGTAAGTACTATAGCTAATAATCTTAATGCTTTTTTCATAATTACCTCACTTTCTAAAAATATTAAATATTCTTACTCCTTTCTGTTTTTAAGTTTATCACATAATAAATAAAAAAACAAATAAACTAATTGTTTAAATTTATAAACTCTGCGTTTACTTGTTATATACTAGTTAATGATAATGGAAGTTTATAAGAAACAACCTCTTCATCTTTAGTTAAGGCATTTAAAAGTATTATATAATTATGTCCTTCAATATTTGGACATTTATTTTCAAAATCTTCTACAACTAATTCTACTTCATTAATTAGCTCTTGTAATGAATAAGCTTTATTGTTTTCATTTTTATCAAGATTGCCATATTTAGATATTATTTTATAATCATCTATTAAATCTTCATAAAGCATCATTTCAACTGCTAAGTATTTTTCTTCTTCACTAATTGTATCATTACACGTTATATTTGATATGTAAATAGATGCACTTGTTTTATTTTGTACAATAAATCCCCTCAGTGAAAAGCTATCTTTAACCGTAGTGATAGATGCAAACTGTGATATATTGTTTTCTCTAGTTAATAGATATACACAAAACGATAATACTATTATTATTAAAGCTATAAGCAAAATATATACTTTATTTGTTTTAGGTTTATATTTCTTACCATTTATTATTTCATCTAAGCTTATATCAAATTCTTTACTTATTTTAAGCATTGTTTCTATATCAGGAATGCCTCTTTTATTTTCCCATTTACTAACAGCTTGATTTGTTACATTAAGTCTAGAAGCAAACTCACTTTGTGATAAGTTATTTTCTTTTCTAATGTTAAGTATATTTTCAGCTACTTTATTAATATCCATGAGTTTACTCCTTTCATAAATTATATTGTAACACAAACTTTATTAAAAGTTTACTAATTCTTGTTCAAGTTTTAAATTTATATTATATTTTTCTTTAACTTTTCTTTGAATTAATTCTATTAAATCCTTTATATCTTCTCCAGTAGCATTTCCATTGTTAACTATGAAGTTAGCATGTTTTTCACTTACGCTAGCTCCACCTATAGTTTTACCTCTTAATCCTGCTTTATCTATTAATTCCCAAGCTTTTAATCCTTCCGGATTTTTAAACACACTTCCTGCAGTAGGTTTGTCTAGTGGCTGAGAAAAAATTCTTCTTTCTCTTCTCTCGTTTATTAAAGATAATATTTCTTCTTTATTTCCTTCTTGAAGATGCAATGTGCAACCTAGTATTATATATTTACTATTTTGGAAAATACTCTTTCTATAAGAAAACTTGCATTCTTGATTTTTTAATTCTTTTATCTTTCCTTCTTCATCTAGAACTGTAACTGAATCTATTACATTTGACATATCATTTCCATAAGCTCCAGCATTCATATACACTGCTCCACCTATAGATGCAGGTATACCACAGGCAAATTCAAGACCTTTCAAGCCTTTACTTGATACTTCTAGTGCTAATTTACTTAAGCTATAGCCAGCATCTATTTTTACAGTAGTATTGTGCATTTCACAATCTTTAATATTTTTTAGATTAATAATAACGCCTTTATAATCTTTAGAGGAAAATATTAAATTAGAGCCATTTCCTATAACCTTAAACTGCATATGATTTCTCTTAATTAAAGACATAATATTTTTAAGTTCATCAAGTGTTTTTGGTAAACAATAATAATCACACTTGCCACCTACTTTAAATGTTGTATGTTTAGACAAGCTCTCATCTTTTATGTACTCACATTCTATTTTAATAGTAATCACCTTCTATATATATTTTACTATATATTTTATTAAGTAGAAAGAAGAAGTATTTTTTACAAAAATAAAACCTCGCAAATACGAGGATAAATAACAAAATGGTCGGGAAGACAGGATTTGAACCTGCAACC
>ONXO01000015.1 GCA_900321795.1 uncultured Eubacteriales bacterium | reverse complement strand
TAAAGTGTAATCTTTTGTTAATAAGTAGTTGTTTATTAACATTTCTTTTGGCTCAGTTAAGTATTCTTTTAGTTCTTTTTTCTTCACTTGAAGCTCTTTCTTTAGTTCTTTTCCTTCTTCAGTATAAGCATCTTTACTTCTTTTTAATGTTTCTAAAGGAGAGTAAAGAAGTTCATTATACATAGTTGCTTCTCTAAAGTTAGAAGTTATACTCAAGTTTTCTTCTATTATTTTTTGATCTGTTGTTTCATCATTTATTTGATCAAGTATAGTGATAATTTCATCTCTTATTTTAAAAACTATATCTTCATATTTGTTAAATGCATTTTCTATAAAATCTTTGCTATAATACTTCTCTTCATATGTGTTTATAAAGTTATCTTTGTCAATTATAGATGTGTATTTTTGATATATAGAGTATATTGCTTCTCTTATTTTTTTATCATCTTTTATGCAGTAGTTTGAAATAAAGCTTTCAAATAATTCATTTTCTTCTTTGTAGTAGCTTTCAAATATTTCATCTATGAATTTAGTTGTTTGTAATTTCACAATAGAGGCATCCGCTATGCTAAAATCTTTTCCAATATTAAGTAGATAGTTGTATTTTTTTACAATACTCTGTGCAAAGGAGTCAAACGTAGTTATGTACGCATTATCTAAAAACTGTGCTTCACTTTTAACTGTTTCGTTTTCACTTATGATTTTCCTAATTCTTTCTTTCATTTCGCTTGCAGCATTTTTAGTAAATGTAAGGAGTATAAGGCTATCTATGCTTGTTCCTTCAAGAAGATGGCGAAGCACACGTTCTTTTAGGACTGTAGTTTTACCGCTTCCAGCACCTGCAGATACAATCGCATTAGTACCGTTTATATTAACAGCATATTTTTGATCATCAGTCATCTGCATTTTCGTTTTCCTCCTTTATCTCTTGGTAGTTAAAGTCTTTGGGCTTTCTAAAGCATATATCTTGGTATTCACAATAGTCACATCCATCAGCTCTTTTTTGAATCTTTATTGGATGGATATCAAAGCAAGCACTAGAAACATTATCTATACAATTATTGATTATTGTTTCAACTAGTGAAATTAACTCATCTTTTTCATCCTTAGTTAATAATCTATTTTTATACGAAAATTCTCCATCAGTTTTGTTTAGTTTTAAAGACTTTATCACCTCAGAATTTTCATAAGAAGAATCAAACGTGCTTATTAAGTCTACGTCTTTAATAGTTAATCCATCTAGTTTTAAGCCTTTTTTCTTTTCTTCTAAGCTATCTTTATTAGGTTCATATTTGTTGTTAAAATTAAGTATGTGCTGAAGATATATTCCTGCCACTTCTATATTAGAATCCAATTCTTTTAGTAAATACAAGTAAATTGGAAGCTGAAGAGAAAGGCCAAACTCAAAAAGTTCTCTTTCAATTTTCTGAGCATTTGTTGTTTTATAATCTATTATTAAAGCTTTATTTTCTAAAAGTAAAACTTTGTCTACAAAACCTTTAATCTTTGTTTTTATTCCTCTTTCTGTTTCTATTTCTATTTTCTTTTCATTCCATACTTTATTATGCGAAGAATATGTGTATTGTTCTTTTATGGTATCTATTACAAAAGATACTTCCTTCTGTAAAGCTTTTATAAAGAAGAAGTCTTTATTTGTTAACTTTTCATTTTGTGTATATTCTTGTACATATTTATCATACACTATATTAACATCTTTACTTTTATCATCTAAACATACTTCCAAACAATGATGAAATAAATTTCCTATAAACTGATCTAGTGTCTTTTCATATTTACCTATTCTTAATATGTTACTTATATAAAACTTAAATGGGCATTTATAATAATCACTTATGTTTGAATAAGAAAATGAAATATTACCATCTATTTTACTCTTTATTTTTTCGCTATTTATATGAGTGTATTTGTTATCATATGTGTTATAGTCTATGTCATACGTGTTTAATAACAAATCAGTTGAAGTCTTTTCTTCATTGTATTTAATAAATAAGTCTATATTCTCAGTCAATTTTAGTTTGTTAAAATTATCAGAGTATGCTGAATAATTAACAACTTTTTTTACTTTAGTTAAGTATTCACTTTCTATTAAATGACTAGGCATATAACTATTAAAACTATCATTTAGTTTATAGGTTATAGTTAAATTCTTTATGTTTTTAAATGCATTTATATAAGCAGCTTTTACATCTGTATTATATTCATATGATTTATCTAAATAAGTAGGTTTTATTTCGTCATTGATATAGTCTTCATCCTTCTTAAGTTTTGGAGTGTTTTCTAAATTAAAACCTATCATAAATACATAGTCTGCTTCAGTAAATATATTATCTAAAATACTTGTTATCTTTATTTCATTTTTATATTCACTAGTAGATAGTTTAACTTTTTTAAGTTCTTCACTAATCATGTCTTTGACTGATAATAAATCATCTGTCCAGTAATAAGTATTAATTAGACTTACTAAGGAGTTAAATGCTTTTTGGTTATATTCATTTGCTTTAATATCAAACTTATCTACTAACATTTTTATTAAGTCTACTTTATCTGTTCCTAAGTTTTCTAGAAAGTATGAACCCATATAAGTATCATATAAAGATGTTTCTCTTTTTAAAGTAATTGGTAAGTTATAAAGCTTAAATATTCTTTTAATTGTAAAATAATATGTATCATCATAATTAGTCAAATATATATTATTAATGTTTACTCCCTTGTCTAAAAGTTTAGATATTTCTTCACATACAAAAGCTATTTCTTCTTCGCTAGTATTAAGTTCATACACATTATGTGAATATATATTTTCTTCTTTCTGAACTATTATAACTGGCACATATTTCTTCGCTTCTTCTAAAAGGTGCATATTATATTTGCTTAAGTAATCAAAGCCATATACATAAAGAGTATCTTTACTTTTCAATAGTTCTGTGAATAAGTTAGCTTTTATTAACAATTTGTTTTCTTCTAAGTCCATTTTTATATTACGAAGAGTAGTTATTTTAGATAAGCTAGAAGTAGTATCATCCACATAATACATGTTGTCTATAAGCTCCTTTGCAATGCTGTAAGTGATACTGTAATTTTTCATTACATAGTCTATAGCTTTATTATCATAGTTAAAGTATAATCCGTTTTTTAAATCATTAATACTAATAAACTTTATGTTTACTAAGAGTCCTTTTTCATCTATATATTTTAATATTTTTTCTTTTACACTTGTAGGTGTTAGAAGTATAACATCATCTTTTATTTCATCTATAAACTGCATAATACCACCTTAATTTATTTTATCATAATTAAAAGGTAAAGCCTATAAAACTTTACCTTAATTTTAAAACATTTTCTTTTTCTATTTCATATTTACTTAGTATATCTCTAGCGGCAATTAAACCTGTGGCTGCAGCTGTTACAATATTTCCTGCTTTTCCTGCCCCGTCACCTATTGCATATATATTAGTGCCTTCTATATTAAATGTATTGTTAGTTTCAATTTCATTTGAGAAAAACTTGATTTCTGGACCATAAAGGAGTGTTTCATCGTTGTTAACACCAGGTATAATCTTGTCTAGTTTCTCTAGTCCTTCTAATATATCTGTTACTATTCTATGAGGAAGTACTAGTGATAAATCTCCTGCTACGCAGTCTTTTAGTGTTGGTGTTATATAGAATTTATTTATTCTATCCCAGGTGCTTCTTCTACCCCTTTTTAAATCTTTCAGTGATTGAATTATTGGCTTTCCGTTTCCTAAAACACTAGCGATTCTTGCAATAGATTGTCCATAAAGTCCTGTATCTGTAGCTGGTTCTGTAAGAGATATTTTAGATATAAATGCAAAGTTTGAATTATTTGATTTTTTATCTTTTAAAGCATGCCCATTAACACATATAAAGTCTTCATATTTTTCTTTAGTTACAAATCCTCCAGGATTAGTGCAAAATGTTCTTATTTCATCATTGTGAGTATTTGTTTTAATAAATATTGAAGGATCATATATGACGTTTGTAATGTCTTCCAACACTTCTTTTCTTACTTCAACTCTTACACCTATTTCTATACTTTGAGACATATATGGTATATTTTTTCTAGTTGCAAAATTACTTATCCATTCTGAACCTATTCTTCCTGGCGCTAAAACTACATACTTGCTTTCTATTTCTTTATAATCTTTGTTATCAGTGACTATTATATGAGTATTATCATCACTATTCAAGACATCAGTAACAGCTGTTTTAGATAAGACTTCTACACCTTTGTTTTTTAAATAGTCAGTAAAGTTTTGTATATATGTTGGAAGATGATCACTTCCTAAATGTTTTTGTTTTATTAATAGGAGTTTAGCTCCCTCTAAGGCAACTTTTTTCTTTATTTCTAGAGCGTCTTGCATTCTATCTTTTGGCGGATAAACATCACTATCCATGCCAAATTTATTAAATACTTCCTCAGTATCTTCTATAATTTTGTAAGCAGCATCTTCACTCATATACTTGAAAAGATTGGATTTACCAAGTCTTGGAATATAGTTTAGCTTTCCATCAGAAAACGTGCCTGCTCCTCCGTATCCACTCATTATATTGCATGGCTTACAATTAACACAGTCTATTCCTTTTTTATTCATTGGGCAGTATCTATCTTTTGCATATTTTCCTTGATCTAATAAAAGTATTTTTAAATCCGGTTTTTTTTCTATAAGTTCATAAGCAGTAAACAGCCCGGCTGGTCCTGCTCCCATTATTACTACATCATACATTTATACCTTCACCCTCCATAATTAATTATAATTTTCTTTTTAGTTATTGTCTAGTGTTTTTTATTGTTTAGTTCGTGATAGTGCATCACTATATCTTTGTTATAATATTTTATTTTTCCTTCAGGTAAGATTAATAGTCTCTCTATATTCAATGTATCTACGAAGTCAGGGTTATGAGAAACTACTATCATGCTGCCTTTAAACGAAGCAAATACTTCTCCAATAAGTTTCTGCATTTGTGGGTCTAAATGGTTAGTTGGCTCATCTAGTACTAAAAGATTGGCTTTGGCTACTGCTAGTTTTGCTAAAGCTACACGTGCTTTTTCTCCTGGAGACAATACCTTTACTTTTTTGAAAACTTCATCGCCTGTAAATAAGAATTTAGATAGTACACTTCTTACTTCTTTATTATTAAGATTAGTATCATAGAAATTATCAAATATTGTCTTTTCTGCGTCTAAAGTTTCAAGCTCCTGTGCATAGTAAGCTATTTTAGTTTTAGATGCCTTTTTTATTTCTCCTTTTAATGGAGATAAAATACCGACAATTAGCTTCAAAAGTGTACTTTTACCAACCCCATTTTCGCCTACTATTAAGAATTTTTCGCCCTTTCCTAAAGTAAATGTTAAACTATCTATTATGTTGTTATTACTTTCATGATCGTATTTAAATGAAAGATTAACTATTTCTATTGGATAGTTATTTTCTTCAGTTTCTAATTCAATACTAAATTTGGCTTGTTTGTTTAGCGCAGGCGCTTCTATTTTGTTTGCTAAAAGCTTTTCCAATTTCTTCTCTCTATCCTGAGCCATTTTCTTTCTTTTACCAGAAGAGGTTTTATACTTTTCTACTATAGCTTTTAGTTTTTCTTCTTCCTTTTGCTGAGCCAAGGCTTCTCTTTCAAGTGCTAGTTCTCTTGCCTCTTCTTGCCTTAGAAATATACTATAGCTTCCATCAAATAAAGTGAAGTTTTTAGTTCGTTTATCAAGGAACAATGTTTTAGTTGTAACTTCATCTAAAAGCTTAGTATCATGTGAAATAATAAGTACTGTTTTGTTATAGTTTTTTAAAAAGTTTGTTACATATTCTTTAGTTTCTTCATCCAAGTGGTTAGTTGGTTCATCAAGAAGCATTATTTCTGGATTAGAATAGAGTAGTTTAGCAAAAGCTACTTTTGATTTTTGACCACCTGATAATTCATTAAGTTTCTTATATAGCAAATCCTCTTGGATACTCATTCCTTCAATAATTTCTAATAAAATGTTTTCTGCATTATACTGGTCTAATGCTTCAAGCTTTTTTTGAATCTTTTCTATTTTTTGGTATATTATTTTTTCGTTTTCATTTCTAATTGCTAGTTCTTCATAACATTTAGTTAGCTCATTATTTAATTCTTTAATTGGTCTTCCGCTCATTAAGTAATCAAGTACTATTTCATTCATGTCTTTTGTATCATCTTCTAGCACCTGAGCAAGCCAGCCTACTTTTGCACTATTTTTGAAAATTACTTTTCCGCTTGTTGGTTCTTCTATATTCATAAGCACTTTAAAAAGTGTAGTTTTTCCTGCTCCATTAACGCCCACTACACCTATTTTTTCATCATCTGGAATAAATAAGTTTACATCTTCAAATATTGTTTGCACTCCATAGGACATGCTTAGATTTTTAAGTTGCATATAATCACCTTGTTATCTTTTTATTAATTTTGTCACTCCTACATTTATTAAATATATTATGCTAGCACCTAGTGTTAAAGCTACTATGTAAAATAATAAATATACTGGATAAAGAATAGCTTTTTGCACAGTATCAAATACTGGAAGGCTACTTATAAAATATGGACTTATATAGAACATGTTAAATGTTTCGCCATTTAATATTCCTGAATGGTAGATTGATATGTTTAACGCTAAAGCAATAATGACAAACATAGTAAATACTTTGAATGATCCTATAAAATTATCTTTCGTTGGTTTTACTTCACCACTCATCATTAGATAAACGCTTACTACAAAGCTCCCTAAATGTAAGAACATAGTATGTATATTTACTTCTATTGTAGATACTAGACAGCTGTCAGGCATTAAAATTGTTGATACACTTCCTAATATAGTGAAGTAAGCAATATATGAAAGCATGTGATCTCTTAGAGTTCCTTTTTTTAAAAATACGCATACTAAAGACACATATATTGGAGTTGTACAAAGTTGGAAAGGTGCTGCATACCATTCATAATCCCATGTAATAAGGCCTGTTACTGGATTATAATTGAATGCCCAGATAAGTTGTTTAATTAGTTCTAGGAGTAATGCTGTGATTCCATAGAAGGCTAATACTCTTTTAAGCTGTTTGTCACTATAGTAATTTCTTCTTAAATATAGAAATAAAATGGCTAAAGCCGCTAAAGCTATCCATATCAAATGAAACCATCCCCAAGCTTGTGGTTCTTCCATAGTCCCCTGCAGCCAATATAATATCTTTTCAAATATATTCATACTTCTACCTCTTAAGTTAATTATACATTATAAATTGACTTCTGTCATTTAATTTAATTATTAATCATTTCAGAATGTTGAAAAAGTCAGCACTTTTCTTTTTTAAAAGTGTTTTAATAAAGATGGTTAAAAATATAAAAAATCTATATTGTGATAAGAAAGAAGTTTTGCAGATTCTAAACAGACCTATGATACATAGCTGATATATACTGTGCAAAAAATGAAAATGTAAGCAAAAAATCTTACAAAAGAAAACCTCTAGATAAAGACTAGGGGTTGTTTACACTCTGACTATCCACAAAGGATAACTTATCTTATAAGATATAATTTTTAGACAAAATTAATTTTTCTTGGGAACAAATCTTTTTACAATTATTAGTGTTGTTCCTAATGCTATTTCTACTATACTCCATATCAAAAACATATTAAACTTAATACTATCTAAATCTACATCTAGTTTAAAGGAAGTAGTAACCTTGTCTCTTAATACCGTTAACGCTACATACATCAGTGCTAAAATTATACCTGATATCAATACAGATACACCTATTTTACCTAAAGACTTTGTTATTGGTAAATTTAGCAACATTATAATTCCCACTAATACTACTGCTGCTACTAGCATTATAGTCTTAGTTTTATTTGAAATAGCTTTAGTATATACATCAAGCACTATTTTTTCTGTATCTTTTAAATCTTTATCTATTTTTTCAAATATATCTATAACTTCATCATTTATCACTTCTACTTGAAAATGATCTACAATTTCTTTTTCTGTTAATTCTTCTTTAGAAAAATCAGATAAATCTTGTCTATGTTTTACCATAAATTCTCTAACAACTTTTAAATCTTTTTCTTTAACTTTATATGCACTTTTATTTTCTCTATATTCTAGAAAATTATCTACTATTATCTCTATTGTAGAACTTGTATTTTTATCATAAAATACCCTATCTAAAACTTCTAATTTATGGCTATCAAGTTCATTTGTTTTAACATACTCTATTCTTAATAATTCTCTTATTGTTTTTGGAGCCACTTCCTTTATAAGAAAACTTTTTACTGTAAATGTTAAAGAAAATCCCAAAACTAATGCAGATAATATAGTACATGATACTACTGTTAAAAATACTTTTAATATTTTCATAATCTCACTCCTTTTCTTAATTATATAATAAAAATTTTATAAAAGAAAGATATTAATGTGAATAAAATTATAACAAAAATGGAGCCTTTCGGCTCCTTCAGGGGGAGATTTTTACCAAGTGTCGACTAGGCTTAAATCCCTGTAAAATAAGGCTTTTCCATTATTTGAGTTTACTTAAATTT
>ONXO01000034.1 GCA_900321795.1 uncultured Eubacteriales bacterium | reverse complement strand
TTATTTAATCTTTTCATTTCATCCTCTCCTTATCTTGTTTTAATTATAACAAAGTTATTAAATAATATCAAGAAGTTTTTATAAAAAAACGAATAAAATGTAAAGTTTTGCTAATTTTCTTTTGTGACATCCATAAATGCTTTTAATAAACTTACACCAGTTCCTACTTTATCCACCTTATCTCTAAACCTTAATCCATATCTTTCTTTCATCTCATTTTCCATTTTAGCTAAAGGCACTCCTCTATTTAAAAGCTTATACCAATTTGAGTTTTCTCTTAAGAATCTAAACATATTTGGATCAGCATATATTTTTTCTTTTATTTCATATCTCATTAATCATCAAAAAACCTTTCTATTTCTGTCGATTTAGCTCTTTTTTCTTTTTTTTCTTCTTTCTTTTCACTTCTAGAAGAAATAATTTCTTCTAAGAAACCTAATGCCTTTTCTAAAGAGCCAACATTTTCTTCTAGCTTATCCAAATCTATATTCTTTAGATTACTTAATATGTCTTTAAAGTTACTGGAGCTTTCTTTTTTAGTCCCTTTAAGTAAATCATCCCATACTGATTTTTCTTCTCCATAAATATCAAAAGTTTCAAAAAGTTTTTGGTATGTAGTTTTACCTTCGTTAACTAATTTAGATAAATCTTTATTTCTTTTTAAGAAGTTTTTAAATGCTTCTTTCTTATCCATAAAACCACCTAATAAAGTTTATTCTTTTTTATTCATAATATCATAAAAACTATAATAACTATCACTACTTATAATAATATGGTCTACTACTTTTATACCTATTAGCTCCCCTGTTTGTGCTAGTCTATTTGTCATTATCATATCTTCTTTAGAAGGATTAGTGTCTCCGCTTGGATGATTATGCATTACGATTATGAAAGTAGCATTTAGACTTATTGCTTCACGAAAGACGTCTCTAGGATGTACTTCAACATTATCGATGCTTCCTATAAATATTTCAACTTTTTTTATTAAGTTCATCTTTGTATCAAAGTATAATGCATAAAACTTTTCTTGTTTGGCGCCTATAAAATCATTTCTATAATATGTAAATATTTCATCACTATTTTTTAGCTTAAGTTTCTTAGGCTTATTTTCGATTGATCTTTTGCCTATTTCAAAAGCAGCCAATATTGTTGTAGCTTTGCTTTTTTTGATTCCTTCTATGCTACAAAGTTTTTCTAAAGAAAGCTCACTTAAGCCTTTGAGTCCATCATTTTCTTTAAGTATTCTGGTTGATAATTCATTTACTGATTCATTTTTGCTACCGACTCTAAGTAATATGCTTAAAAGTTCACTATCAGACAGATTTTTACTTCCTAACTTTTCTAATTTTTCTCTTGGCTTATCTTCTTCAATATAATCTTTTAATTTCATGTATGTCCTCCTCGTTTAAACAATAACACAAAAAATGAACAAAATCAAATGTTTGCTGTTTTTTAATTTTTTAACATTAATTTTAATTATTGAGTATCTTTTGTATTTTATTTTGGTACATTTCATTTCAATACTCAATATTGAAGAAATAATTTGAAAAAATAAATATACAATTTTCAATATTTAAGTAAAAAAAAGACAAATAATTTTCTATTTGTCTTCATTATTTATCTTCTCTATTATGTCTTCTATGTGTTTACCATACTCAATAGATTCATCATATACAAATTTAATTTCTGGCATCACTCTTAAATCAAGTCTTTTAGCAAGTTCAGTTCTGAAGTATGATGAAGCATTGTTCATGTCTTTTATAACTTTATCTCTTTTTTCATCATCTAGTGTAGTAAAATATACTTTAGCCATAGATAAGTCATTTGTTACTGTAGCATATGTAATTGTTACATTTTTCAAGTCTTCATCTTTTACTTCCGTTAATAGTATCATGCTAAGTTCTTTCATTAAGTCAGAAGCTACTCTTTCACCTTTTAGTTTCACTGCCTTTTCACTTCTTTCATTTCATAAGTTTGAACAGTGTCGCCTTGTTTAATATCTATGTAGTTTTCTAATGTTAACCCACAGTCAAATCCAGATTTCACTTCTTTAGCTTGGTCTTTTTCTCTTTGAAGTGAAGCTATTTTAGTTTCTACTACAATGACACCATCTCTAATAAGTCTAGCTAATGATCCCATTTTTATACTTCCACTCGTTACATGTACACCGGCTATATTACCCACTTTAGAAAAATGGAATATTTCTCTAATATCAGCTTCACCAGTTACTACTTCTTCATATTCTGGATCAAGCATACCTTTCATTGCAGCTTCTATTTCTTCAACTAATTTATAGATTATATTATATAATCTTATATCTACATTATAATTTTTTGCTGTTTCTTTTACACTTGAAGAAGGTATTACATTAAAGCCTATAACAATGGCATTTGAAGCACTAGCAAGAACTACATCACTTTCAGTAATTGTTCCTACACCACTTCTTATAACTGAGATTTTAACTCCTTCAACATTGATCTTCTCTAGTGCATTTTTACAAGCTTCTTCACTGCCTTTAACATCGGTTTTTAAAACTATGTTAATCTCTTTATGTCCTTCACTAATTGATTCAAATAAATCATCTAAACTTATTGCCTTTTTAGCAAACTTTCTTTTTGATTCTTCTCTCTTTCTCTTATCAGCTACCATTTTGGCTTCTTTTTCACTTTCAAAAGCCATAAACTTGTCTCCCGCAACTGGCACTTCTGATAAGCCGGTTACTTCTACTGGACTACTAGGAAGAGCACTTGTTAGTTCAATTCCATTTGAATTTGTTAATGTTCTAACCTTTCCGAAAGAGCTTCCTACGACTATAGGGTCACCAATTCTTAAAGTACCATTATTTATAAGTAGTGTAGCAAGTGGTCCTCTTGCTTTATCTAGTTTAGCTTCAATAACTGTACCAACAGCATATCTGTTTGGGTTTGCTTTTAACTCTTGCATCTCAGCTAAAGCTACTATGTTTTCAAGAAGCAGACTTACACCTTCTCCTGTATGGGCACTTACTTTAACGAATATAGTATCTCCTCCCCATTCTTCAGGAGTTAATCCAAGCTCGCTCATTTCACTCATTATCTTATCTATATTACCTAAACCTTTATCTATCTTATTAATAGCTACAATAATTGGAACGCCAGCACTTTTAGCATGGTCAATAGCTTCTCTAGTTTGAGGCATAATACCGTCATCTGCAGCAACTATAATGATGGCTATATCTGTAACAGAAGCTCCTCTAGCTCTCATTTCTGTAAATGCGGCATGTCCAGGAGTATCTATAAAAGTAATTAAGTCTCCATTGATTTCAACTTGATAAGCACCAATAGCCTGAGTGATTCCTCCGGCTTCACCTGAAACAACATGAGTATTTCTAATGTAATCAAGTAGTGAGGTTTTACCGTGGTCTACGTGTCCCATTATGGTAACTATAGGAGCACGAGTTACTAAATCTTCTTCTCTATCAACTATCTCATATTCTTCAAAGTTAGATATATCTTTAGTTTCTTCTCTTTTTAATTCTTTATTAAACTCTAAAACTACAACTTCAGCATCTTCAAAAGATATACTAGAGTTAATATTAATCATTAGACCCATAGTAAACATCTTTGAAATAAGTTCGTTATCTTTTACATTTAATGCTACCGCTAAATCTTTAACAGTCATTCCTTCTTTATATAAAACTACGTTTCCTTCTTCATTAGCGGCATTACTTTGAAGTTTAGTCTTATTTTTATAAAGGTTCTTCTTTTCTTTTCTAAACTGCTCTACTGTATTCTTATTATCTTTTTTCTTAAGTTTAACTTTCTTAGTTACATTCTCATTTCTAGTGTTATCTCCTAAAAGCTCTTCTGCTCTTTCTTCAAAGTCAAACTTGTTTTCTAACTCTTCACTTAGAAAACTTTCTTCTTCTACCCCATCTTCTTCAAAAGCCATATCTAGCATTACTATATCATCATCTTCTAAAAAATCATCTTCATTAGTAACACTTATTCCTAATTCTTTGCATTTTTCTAGTACGTTTAAAGCGGTAATATTTGCATCTAATGCATATTCTTTTACTGTCATAAAAGCACCTTCTTTCTTTATTCTAATTTACTTTATTTAATAATTCTTCATATATTTCATCATTAATAGCTACTTCTAAGTGTTTCTCTAATATTTTACTACTCTTAGCTTTTTCTATAACAGCTTTATCTTTCTTTAAATAAGCACCTCTTCCATTGGCTTTTAATGAATCATCCACTATTACATTTCCTTCAGGAGTCCTAACAACTCTTAAAAGATCTCTTTTTTCACACTTTTCGTGAGTAATAACACAGGTTCTTAAAGGTATCTTCTTTTGTTTCATAAAACACCTACTTATTTATTTCATCATTTATTTCTTTTAAAGTTTTTACTTTAATTTGATATTTTGTTAATTTACTAGCAAGTTTAATATTTATACCTTTTTTGCCTATAGCTAAGCTTAAGTTTTCATCATCTGCAATTACTAAAGCTTCTTTATTCTTTTCGTCAGTTATAGAAACACTTAAGTTTTTAGCAGGAGATAAAGCATTAGCAATATACACTTCAGGATTTTCATCGTATAATACTAAATCCACTTTTTCACCATTTAAAGCTGCTATAATATTAGCTATTCTTCTTCCCTTTTCTCCAATACAGCTTCCTATTGCATCAACATTTTGCACATATGAAGAAACGGCTACTTTACTTCTAACACCAGCTTCTCTAGCTACTCCATGCATTACTAATATGCCTTCTTGAAATTCAGGTACTTCAGTTTCAAATAATCTCTTAACAAAACCATAATGCTTTCTAGATAATCTAATAGATGGTCCTTTAGTAGTTTCTTCTACTTTAGTAATATAAACCTTTACTGATTCTCCCATCTTTAATGTTTCTCCTGGAATTAATTCGCTCTTAGGAAGCAATCCTCTTGCTTTACCTAAATCAACATAGTAGTTTTTAGCATCTTCCATAGCTAGGAAACCAATCATTATTTCATCTTGCTTATCTCTAAATTCATCCATTACTTGGTTTCTTTCAGCTTCTCTTATCTTTTGAAGTACTACTTGCTTAGCAACAGAAATGGCTACACGCCCAAAATCATCTGGTGTAACTTCA
>ONXO01000107.1 GCA_900321795.1 uncultured Eubacteriales bacterium | reverse complement strand
TTTTTTTAAATATATTATTTTTATTTAAGTAAAACTTATTTTTTTAATAAATATTTAACCTTAGGCTTGACTTAATAGATTATTTTATGATATTATTTACTTGTTTTCAGATGGCGAGATAGCTCAGTTGGCTAGAGCACACGGTTCATACCCGTGGTGTCGAGGGTTCGAATCCCCCTCTCGCTACCATCAAATAGATAAATAGCCCATATAAATACGGGCTTTTTTTAATACTTTACATTTTCATTGGTTTTAACTAATTTTATTAATTCAATATCTAATAATATAGAGAGATAATTTCTTATCTCTCTATATATCTTACTTTAATTTACTTCTATCTATGCCATTAACTTTACAAGCATATCCTTCTTCTGTTTCAACTGACTTTAATACCGAACTAGCCTTTAAGCTTTCTTTTTCTTCTTCAGTTTCAGCATCATTTACGTTAATATTTTTTACTGTCATTGTGAATACTAAAGTCATTGTTTCATCATTTGTTTTTAAATCATAAGTTACATTTTCTTCTGAAGTATCTTTAGCTGTTTCTTCTTGTGCTGCTTTAAATACATCATACACTGATTTATCATCAAACTTTTGAGTTGAAGTTACTGTAAAATCAGTTGCATATTGATTATCATCAAAGTTATAAGTAGCTTCAACTTGACTTTCAAATCCATCAGAAGTCTCTTTTTCACTAGTACATACTATAGATAAAGTTTTATCCTCCACTTTCGCTTTTCCACACCCTGTAGCACCTGCTACAACTAATAAAGCTACAAAGCCATATAATAATTTATTTTTCATTTTACTTCCTTCTTTCTTTTAACTATTTTAAAATAAATCTACTTTAGATAATATGAACGCACATAAGAATACAATATCTATATCACTATCTTTACAGTAAACCTTAAACATTCCTTTAATTGGTACATCACCAAATAACTTGCTAGCTCCTTCTTTATAAGCACTTGTACCTGCAAGTTCTATTTTAGCAACTTTAACTCCATAACGTGCTACATCAAAATATGATTTAAAACCATTTAAATGCGGGTCTAAAGAATATCCTTCTTTGCCTAATATATCCCAAACATTTACATCATCAACTTTAAAATTAGAGCTTGTTACAAAACTATCAAATGAAGAAGTTAGTACATGAGATACTGAATGTTCCTCTTCTTTTCCTGTTAAATGATTTATGAATGTAAACTTATATTTACTTACGATTCCAACTTTATCACATCTAGCTTCGTAAACTGCTTCTCTATCCATTGTTTCAAGAATATAACTTTGATTACTAGCTCCTGTGAAATGAAAATAGTATTCTTTCTCTTCTTCATTATTACTCTTAACTTTTTCTATTTCTGAAGAAGATACATTGCTCATATCAACTCTATTAAATTCATTTATATCTTTCTTCTTAATTGTTATTACTATTTTATATATAGATAATAATATAGCAGCAACTCCTACAGCTATGAAGATAATCGTTACCATTAATGAATTATTTGTTACTATTTCGCCAGGATTTTCTGGGTTATACTCTACTTTGATAGTTTGACCTACTACCATATCATCTTCGTGGAGTGGATATTCTACCCTAGAATGAGTATTTCCTTCCTTATCCGTATAATCTACATAAACGGTATATATAAACTCAGTATACCCATCAGCGTTAGTTCCACCATCCTCTTTGATTATATCAACTATTTTAGCATCTACTTCTATACCCTCTACTTTAGGTTCAAGTGCTGATTTTACTCCAACAATTGTAAATACTATTCCCACAATTAATAAACCTAAAAAGAATGTAAGCTGTTTATACTTTCTAATAAAGTCTCTTATTTTTACTAACATTTTTTCTCCTTAATCTTTCTTTAAAGCTACATAAACTCCGTATCCAGATAATAAAACACCTATACTTACAAATACTATTCCAAATATACTTGAAGATTTATCTCCTTTAACTATAAATTCTTTTACTTTTTTTGGATTATAAAGAATTGTGATACTTTCGCCTATTTCATAAGCAGGTGTACTTGAACCACTATCAATTGTAGCTCTTAAATTGTCTTCACTTACTTTATATTCTATTATTGGATAATAAGTATATGTAGATGTTGAATCACTATCAGTATTAAATTCTTGCTTCATATCCACTACAGTAGCCACTGTCTCAACAGTACAGTTCTTGACTAATCTATAGTTACTGTAAAACATGAAACCACCAACTGCTAAGAATATAACTCCAACAATTAACACAAGAAATCTTTGCATCTTTTCCCTCCTTTCAAATAACTTTGCTAGTTTCATTATATCATTTAATTATATTAAATTAAAAGTTTTTTATAAAAATTTTATTTAAACATATTTACAAGTGTTAAAATAAAAATGATAGACTCAAGTATTAAAAGCACTATAGATACTATTTTATTATATTTATAATAAAGCACACCTAAGCTCAAAAGTTCTAATGATAGAAATAATGAATCTAGTTTTTGGTTAACATTAATACCCGCTGTTTCAAGAATAATAAATGCAATAGCCAAAAAAGCAAATACCACTACCAAGCAAGTAAATACTTTTTCAAATAAGCTTCTTTTTTCCTATACAGGTAATTTATTTTTCATAGAGACCTCTTATTTTTATTATATAATATAGACTTAGAAATTAATAGAAGTTTTTCTTTATCTTTTTACTTGTTAGTGATAAAATATAAGACTTGAAAGGGGTGGTTTATGATTACTGAAGATTTAAAAAATTTAAGTATAGCTTTGAATGAAGGTAAAACTGTAAATCAAATATGTGATAGTTTAACTATTAATAGAAATGAACTATTTTGTAAAATAGCTATTCTTAAATCTTTTGGTAAACTTTATAAAAGTAATTACTACTCTTCTGGAGAAATTATTTATAAACCTATTACAAGTATTAATACTTTAGAAGATTATTACAAAGGTACTTGTCCTATCATTATAACTGGATATGATGAAGAAAAGATAGACTTTCTAGTACTTTCTGATTTACATATAGGAAATAACCTTTCTAATATAGAATTAACCAAATATGCTTATGACTATATGCTTAAAAATAATATACATCTATCGCTTTTACTTGGTGATATAATAGATGGAACATTTTCTAAAGTAGGTCAAAATATAGCTGATGTATCTTATCAAATATATGAGTTTTTAAATAAGTATCCATTTGATAAAAATATACTTACATTTGGTGTTTTAGGAGATCACGATTTAAGTGCTTTAGAAAGTGAAGGAATAAACTTAATTGATGCAATTAAATATGCAAGAAATGATATTGTAATTAATAAATACTTTAATGATAAAGTGAATATAAAAAATGATAGTATTTTACTAATGCATAAAGCAAATGCATTAGATAAGCCTTCACTTACTTTAGAAGGACATTTCCATTTGTTTGATACAAAAATGGAAGAAAATAAACTAACTATAAAAGTCCCATCTTTATCTAAGATTAATTATAGCGAAGCTAATGCTATTCACTTAACACTAGAGTTTAATAAAGGTTATATTGAAAGAGTTAATATAAAAGCATTAAATCTAGGAAGTAATGTTAATATTATAAAAAAAGAAGAACATTTTTTTAAACTAAGCGAAAAAGATATAAAAGAAAGAGTTATAAATGAAGAAGGATACACTAAAAAACTTAACAAAATAAATAGTGATAGAATAAATAAATTTAATAAAAAATATGGATTGTGAGGAAAATATGACATTAGAAGAAAAGTTAAAACTGGCTAAATATCTAATTAGTAAATCTAAAGATAAAAAAGTTAGATTTGATTTAATATACCCTTTTACTACCGAGAATATTAATGGTTATTTGTCTTTATATGATTTAAAAAATAGAAATGTTTTAACTGTTGGATCTTCTTCTGATCAAATTATTAACTCATTTGTAATGGGTGCTAAGGAAGTTGATTCATTTGATATAAATCCTTTTACTGAATATTATTTCAATTTAAAAAAAGCAGGAATAATGGAACTTGATTTATATGAATTTAATACTTTTTTCTCTTTAGTTAATAATTCAAGATTACTTTTTAAAAATGAAAATGCTTTTAATAGAGAGTTATTTAATAAATTAAGTAAAAGTATGGATGGAGAAACACTTATATTTTGGAATTCTTTATATAAAGAATATAGTCCTTTACAAATAAGAAAAAGACTTTTTTCTAATGATGAGTTTCCAACAAAAGTTTTAAAAAGAATGAATGCATATTTAGATGAAGAAAAATATATTAAACTTAAACATACAATAAATTCATTAAATCCGAAGTTTTATAACTATAGTCTTAATGAAATAAGCAAGCATTTAACTGATAATTATGATTATATATTACTTTCTAATATTTCTCATTATTTATTTATAATGTATAATAATTCTTTAAATAGTTTTAAAGATGATGTACTAGCTTTAGAGAAACACTTAAATACTAATGGAATTATCTTCTTTGCATATTTATATGACATGGATAAAAATACTAAAGTAATGCCTCACTGGGATATTATACATAGAACTGATTATGTACAAGAAGTTTTTGGTAAAGAAAATGTAGAAATGAAGAGTTTTACAAGTATCAGCTCTTTAGAGAATGATTATTATAAAAGTAAAGACTCGGTTCTTGTTTATAAAAAATAAATGGTTTATAATATTTTTAGAGGAAGAAATGAAAAAGAAAATTTTAATTGGTTTTATTAAAGATGATAAATCTGAAGAAATTGTTAATAGTCTATATGAATATTTTATAAATAAAAATAGATTTGAAATTAAAACATTAAACTTAGGCGATTTTACTAATGGCTTTGGAAAAATAAGTTTAAATGTTTACAATAAGGTAAGAAATAACTCTCGAGCATTTGCGTTTTTCCATGGGATTATTAATAATAAAGTTGGATCTAAGTCTGCTTCTAAAGCAGGATTAAAGGCTTTTGATATAAATAAAATAAAAAATGAAATATTAAGATTTAATCCTGATTTTGTTATTTCTGTTAACCCTAATGTTTCATTAATTGTAAATCTATGTAAAAAAGAAATGTTAATAAATAGTAAATTATTAACATTAATCACAGAGTTATCTCCTAATAAATGGTGGATAACTAATAATAACAGTGATTATTTTGTTGTTGATAACAACATTATTAAAGCTAGTATTATTAAAATGGGAGTTAACGAAAAGAAAGTTTACTCTCTTGGTATACCTAAGAATAACTTAAAATGCACCTTAGAAGACAAAAACACTGTTTTGAGAAAATATAGTCTTAATGATAAAGTTCCTACAGTCATGTTTTTTGCAGGTGGCACCAGTGGACATGACTATACTTTTGACTATTTTAAAACTTTAGTTAAGAATAAGCTACCTATCAACATAATTTTTATGGCTGGTAAAAACA
>ONXO01000100.1 GCA_900321795.1 uncultured Eubacteriales bacterium | reverse complement strand
GTTAAGTATCATTTCGTAGTAAGTTCCAAATACACATCCTATAATAAAGAATACAAATAGTTTTTGAAATCCCACTCCTTTTGCAAAAACTTTCTTCTCTTGCATTTTGTTCACCTATGTATATTATATATGAAAAAAAGCTATAGGTAAAGCTATAACTTTTTCTGTAGTTTCTTTTCTTTTACTTCTTCTAGAGTTATATTTCTTAGTAATTTATAGTAAATAATCTTGTCAAAGTATGAAGCATCTTTTATTTCTACTTCTAGTTTATGCCCAACTTTGTATTGATTTCCGGTTACTCTACTTTTTAGTTTTCCTGAAGGAAGGAAATATACATCATCATTGAAGTCTTTAGTATATATAATTCCATCCATATATTCTTTACTTCTAACTACTATATAGCTAGGAAATATTTGCTCAATGAATACTTCGTGTTTTTCTCCAATGTTTTGTTTTATGTAATTTATTACTTGTAGTTTATCTATTTCATATTCAGCTTTTTCTGCCATTCTTTCCATTTTTGAGGCATGTTCACAGGCAGTTTTTAGTAAATCTAGTATATTTTCTATTTCTTCTTCACTTAGTTCTTTCTCATCGTACATATCTAGCAAGGTATGTTCAAGTAAGTCAGCTAAACGTCTTATAGGCGAAGTGAAATGTGTGTATCCTTCATCTAGTGCTAGACCAAAGTGTCCTTCGTTTTCTACTCCATAGAATGCTAGACGCATGCTTCTTAAAATCATATTAGATAATATTAAGAACTCTTCTTTGTCTTTAAACATATTAAGAAGGGCTCCAACCAATGCTTGTTTCTTTAAGCTGGATAGATTTCTTACTCTGTAGCCTAAATCATTAAGTGTTGCTAGTGTTTCTCTTATTCTTCCTTCACTAGGAAATGGGTGATTTCTATATACGCAAGGTCTGTTTCCAATGTGTTTTGGCACGATTGTATTTGCTGTTACCATAAAGTTTTCAATTATTTCTTCTGATAATTTTCTTTCTCTAACATGTACTGCTTCAGTATTATTAAGATCATCTAAGTCAAATTTGAGTTCAGAACTATCAAAGCTAGCATAGCCTCTTTCTTTTTTGATTACAGTTAGCTTTTCACTTAGGTATTTCATATTAATTAAATCTTCTTTAAAGTTTTCGTATCCTTTAACTTCTTCACCGTTTATTACTCTTTCAACATCATCATAGTTCATTTTCTTTTTAGAGCGAATTACTGATTTTACTATTTTATAATCTTTTATGTTTCCTAAGAAGTCAAACTCAATTAGTACACTCCTAGTAAGTCTATCTACTCCTTCATTAAGCGAACAAATACCATCTGATATTTTGTGTGGAAACATAGGTATTACTGAACCTGGAAAATATACTGATGTAGTTCTTTCTAAAGCTTCTTTGAATAAAGCCATTCCTGGTTTTATGTAGTGAGATACATGTGAAATGTGTACACCTAAAAGGTAACCTGTTTCTGTTTTTTGGATTGAAACAGCATCGTCCATGTCTTTGCAGTCTACCCCGTCTATTGTAAATATGTTCCATTTTCTTAAATCCATTCTGCCTTTTATTTCTTCTTCTAATACTTCATTTGGAATTTTGTTAGCTTCTTCTACAGCCTCCGGAGAAAAGTCGACATTAAAACCGTGAGAGTAAGCAACAGTTTTATAGTCTATGTCAGGATCATTTTTATGACCGATAGATTTTATAAATTTAGCATCATATATGGTTTTATCATCTTCGTAGTCAAATGCTTCTCTTGAGACTTCGACAAGTACACGTTCACCTGACACAAGTTTCTTTAGTGTATTGTGGCCAATTACAAGTTCTAAATTGTTATTAGTGTTTAGCGGTTTTAAGTGTTTGCTTCCGTCAATTTCAACTACTTCACATACTACATTCGGAAAGTTTCTTTCTAGCACTTTTATTACTTTAGCCTTGCTATTTTCTATTTCCACTAATACTTTATCATAGTTAAGCGCTCCGTTTAAGTTTTTGCTATCAATTAATAGTCTTTCTTCATTAAGCCCAGCTATGTATCTATATCCTTTTTTAGTTTCTATTATTTCTCTTACAAAAAAATTAGAAGGTAAGCTTTTAAATAGACCATCTTTGTCTTCGTAAAGCACTCCTTCTAATTCTAAATCATGCAATAAAGTTCTTAGTTCTGTATCTAAGTATTCTTCGTTTTTGCTTAAGTATTTCTTTATTTTTTTATAATTTAACTCAGTTTGTTCTTTTGTGAAAAGATCAATAAGTTCTTTTTTCATTCAAATCATCCCCATAATTTTATTTAAACATAAAATGTTTTTAATGTCTATATTAATTTGTAAAAAAATGTTAGAATATAAATTAAGAAAAGAGGTAATTATGAAAGGCTATAATAGTTTAGAGGAAAGAATGAAGAATCCTAGTAAAGATATTATCGATTGGGAGTATTTGCTTACTCATCCAGAAAGCAAGTTTTTGGTTTGGGAGAAATATCAAATTAATCCTTATGAAATAGATGCTAAGAGAAAAACTGATGCAGTTTTTGATATGAAATTTAGAGAATGTTTTTCTTCTTTTATAAATGAAGAAAGTACTAGAAAAAGATAATTAGTTAATGACTAGCTATTTTTTTAATTTTTGTTAGTTAGCACTCACACTTGACGAGTGCTAACTATGGTGGTATAATGTAAATGTAAGTGAAAGGAGATGCGCGTTATGTACCAAGAAGATATTAAAAATCCACTTGAAAAGTATGGCAAAGATATTACTAAAGCTGTAAAAGATAATAAAGTGGATCCTATTATAGGAAGAGATGAAGAAATTAGGAATGTTATAAGAATATTATCTAGAAAAACTAAAAATAACCCGGTTTTAATTGGTGAACCTGGTGTAGGTAAAACTGCAATAGTTGAAGGTTTAGCACAGAGGATAGTGAGAGGAGATGTACCTCTTGATTTAAAAAACAAAACAGTTTGGGAGCTTGATTTATCTGCTTTAGTAGCAGGAGCTAAATATCAAGGAGAGTTTGAGGAAAGATTTAAAGCTGTACTTAATGAAATAGCTTCGTCAAATGGCAACATTATTTTATTCATAGATGAAATACATATGATAGTTGGGGCTGGTTCTAACAATGCAATGAATGTTGGTAATATGTTAAAGCCTATGCTTGCAAGAGGTGAGATTAGGCTTATAGGTGCAACTACTTTAAAAGAGTACCGCGAGTTTATTGAAAAGGATGGAGCATTGGAAAGAAGGCTTCAAAAGATTCTTGTAAAAGAGCCAACAGTAATGGACACTTTAACAATACTAAGAGGTTTAAAAGAAAGGTTTGAGATATATCATGGGGTTACCATCAGGGATAACGCTTTAGTTGCAGCTGCTACTTTGTCAGATAGATATATTACAGATAGATTTTTACCAGATAAAGCTATCGACTTAGTTGATGAAGCTTGCGCTACTATAAAGATGCAAATGAATTCTGTTCCTTCTTCACTAGATAAGATTAATAGAGAGATTATGACTTTAGAGATTGAAAGAGAAGCTTTAAAGAAAGAAAAGGATGAGGCATCTAAAAACAAAGTTAAAGAAATTGAAGAAAAGATGTCTTCTTTAAAAGTTAAACAAAGTGATTTAAATGATAAGTGGGAAGAAGAGAAGAAAATTAAAGATGCGATTAACGAAAAGAAGAGCCTTTTAGAAGAGTTAAAGTTCAAACTAGAACAGGCTGAAAATAAATATGATTTAGATGAAGCTGCTAGAATTAAGCATGGTGAAATCCCTAAAGTAGAGATGGAACTATCACAGCTTAAGCTTTCTACTTTAAATGAAGTGTTATCTGACGTGGTTGATGAAGAAGGAATAGCTAGCGTCGTTTCTAAGTGGACAAACGTTCCTGTTTCTAAGATTGTTGGTGGAGAAAAAGAAAAGCTTTTATCTTTGAAGGATAATCTAAAAAGACGTGTTAAGGGTCAGGATAAGGCTATTGAACTAGTTTCAGATGCAATTATAAGAGCTAGAAGTGGAATAAAAGATCCTAATAGACCAATTGGTTCATTTATCTTTATGGGACCTACTGGTGTGGGTAAAACAGAAATTGCTAAGTCTCTAGCTTATGAGCTTTTTGACGATGAAAGGCATATGATTAGGATAGACTGTTCTGAATATATGGAAGCATTTAATGTCTCTCGTTTAGTTGGTGCTCCTCCAGGATATGTAGGATACGATGAAGGCGGAGAACTTACTGAAGCTGTTAGGAGAAACCCTTATTCGATAGTATTATTTGATGAAATAGAAAAGGCTCATAGTGATGTATTTAATATATTACTTCAAATACTAGATGATGGAAGAATTACTGATTCTCAAGGAAGAGTTATTGATTTTAAAAACACAATAATTATTATGACTTCTAACTTGGGTAGTGAAATAATACTTGATAATGATAAGAATGAAGATATTGAAAAAATAGTTCTTAATGTTTTAAAGACTAAGTTTAGACCAGAACTTATTAATAGAATAGATGAAATAGTCATATTTAATTCTTTGAGTGAAGAGGTAATATATGAGGTCCTTGATAGAATTATAGAGGTTATTAATGAAAGATTAAAACATTCAAGGATAGAGATAAGTTTAACTGATGATGCTAAGAAATATATTATTAATGAGTCATATAGTAAAGAGTTTGGTGCTAGACCAATTAAGAGATATATTACTAAGAATATAGAAACTTTACTTGCGCAGGAGCTTATTGAAGGAAAAGTTAATGAAGGAGATAAACTTACTATAGATATTAAAGATAATAAGTTTGTGATTGAAACTAGAAAGAGCTAAATCTTTCTGGTTTTCTTTTATTTTGTTATTGAAGTTGTACACTGTTTTGTGTTAAAATTTATTAGTATGAAAGTAGGTAGAAGTATGAATAAAGCATTAGTTTTTAAAGTTGTTATTAAAGGGTTAGAAGATAGAATAAATAGAGAAATAGCATTAGATGAAAACATGACAATTAATGATTTGGCTGCTAGCATACTTACTGCTTTTAATTCACTTGGGCATCACGAATATACAGTTAAGTATAATAAAGATAAGTATGAGAAGAGTGATGACGAGAAATATCTTGCTCTTTATGGATTTAAAAACGCATCTACCACTAAGCTTTGTGATTTAAATTTTGGTGAAGATAATGTTATGCAAATGGATTATGATTTGCATGATTGTATTACTTTTGAAATTGAGTTTTTAAGAACTGTAGATAAGAATCTATCATTCCCTATGGTCTTAAATGGAATAGGTAGCGGTATGATAGAAGGAATTAATGGGAAGATTCTTAAGGATATTATTGAGGATATTGAATTAAAAGGCTTTTCTAAATATAGTTATACTAAGGAATATGGGTTAAACATTAAATATGATTATAGAGAATTTAATTTAGAAAAACTTAAATCCGAATTTAAAGATAAGTATTTGAAGATGAGATAAAGCTAATGATTTACTTTGTGAAGCGAGTAGCTATCAGTAACACGTATATTAAGTGTAAATTATTTGCTTAGGAAGAAATGATATAAAATACTTGCTCTCTTCCCCCTGAAGAGAGAGATGAATTAGTATCTCTCTCATTTTTTGTAGGAAATATAAGGGTTTGTGTGATTTAAAAGAACTGCTTGAAGAGCGCTAGGTACCATTTAGGTACCATTTTTATTTTTATGTGAATTTTTTTGCTATTATTATACGAGAAAACATTATAAATATATATTTAGATATGATATAATAGATACTATTAATCGGGAGGTTTGCGATATGGAAAAAATACTATTAGACACTAATATGTTTATATATTTAGAAGATTATGCAGTTACTGAAGAAAAAGTTGCAACCTTAACAAAAAGACTTTTTGATTCTGATCAATATAAAATTGTAATTCATCCTAAGACAAAAGAAGAAATATTAAAAATAAAGGAAGAAGAAAAGAGAAATATATTCTTTTCAAAAATTTCAGTTTATAAGGAAATAAAATCGGCGCCTATTGCAACCGAAAAATTTCACAATCTCGTCGGATGTAGTAATAGTCATGATGCGATTGATAACGAGTTACTATTTTCAATATATAGAAATTGTGCTCAATATTTAATTACAAATGATAAGGATTTAATTAAAAAAGCACAAAAAGTTGATCTTAATGATCGTGTTTTGTCAATTGATCAAGCACTTGAAAAATTTCAAGAAAATACTTCAGAAGATATTAGAAAACCAGTATTTATTAATTACAAATATTTACATGAATTAGATATAAACGATGATTTCTTTGATTCATTAAAAAAAGATTATGCAGGATTCGAAGAATGGTTTAAAAAGAAACAATCAGATGAAGCCCAAGCATATGTAACTGAATTTGATGGACACTTGACATCATTTTTGATGCTTAAAGTAGAGGACAAAAAAGAGAAATACAAAGATTTTTTGAAGCCATTTAAACCAGCGATGCGACTAAAAATATCAACTTTAAAAGTTGCTGACACTGGTAAACGAATAGGAGAAACATTCATTAAAATCATCATGGTTAAAGCAATAAAGGAGAGAGTTGATGAAATTTATGTAACCGTATTTGATAAACAAGAATACTTAATAGATATGCTTGAAAGTTACGGATTTAAAAAATATACTAAAAAGAAAACTTTAAGATCTGATGATGAATATGAATTAGAAAATGTTATGGTAAAAAGTATGAGGAATAAGGAAAACTATTATCCATTCTTTGAAATAGATAATAACAGAATATTTCTTGTCCCAATACGTGATAATTACCATCATTTGTTATTTCAAGAATCAGAAAGGCAAATTCAATTGAGTTTGGAAGATTTTCAGGGTAAAAACACAGCATCTAACTCATTAAAAAAAGCATATTTGTGTGATTCTAAAATAAAACAAATACAAAAAGGATCAATTTTGCTTTTTTATTCGTCAGGCACTAAAAAGGCAATTACGTCATTAGGAATTGCTGATGCAGTATTTAATAAGTTTAATAATTTTGAAGAACTATATAATTTAGTAAAAAAGAGAACAGCATATGATGAACATGAACTTAGTAAAAATTATAGAAATGATAAATTAGTAATACTATTTAAATTGTATTATTCTTTTGATAATTATGTTGATTTTGAATTCCTTAAAAAAAGTGGAATAGTTAATGGAGCAATTCAATCCATACAGCATATAACAAAAGAGCAATTATTAAAAATCTTAGATAAGTGTAAAATGGACAAAGAAATTTATTTAATCGACAAAAATATATAAATATTGTGATATAATATTATATATAATAGGAGGTAGATAAAATGTGTAAAATTTTAATGCCAATAAATCCTGAATACGTTGATGAAATTCTTTCTGGAAACAAAAAATATGAATATAGGAAAATAAAAGCAAAAAGGGGAAATATAGATAAAATGATTATTTATTCTACTTCTCCAATAATGAGAGTTGTTGCTGAAGCAGAAATTGTGGGTATACTTGAGGATTCGCCAGAAAAGCTATGGGAGAAAACGAAAAAACACTCTGGTATTACTAAGGATTTTTATTTAAAGTATTATAAAGATAGAAATAGTGCTGTTGCATATAAATTAGGAAGTATAAAAGTATATAAAAGTCCAAAAAAACTTAGTGATATTGGAATAAATTATGTTCCACAATCATTTGTATATTTAGATTAAAAAGGCCGATGACTAATCATCGGTTTTATTATTTTCTAAATTATCTATAACGGAAACAACTTCATTCAGAGCTGAGTTAAAGAGATGAGTATAAGTATTTAAAGTTTCTTCAATTTTAGTATGCCCGAGATATTTAGCAACAACAGTTATATTAGCCCCACTATTAACAAGTAATGAAGCACAGGAATGTCTGAAGTCATGTATTCTTATTTGTGGTACACCAGCTAATTCACAATTGCGATTCTTTCTTGAAGAAATAGTGTTACTTGAAATAGGAAATGCATCACCAATTACAAAGTAGTCATCGTTGAATCCGTGTTCTTTAGATACTTGCTCTTTGAGCAATTTAAGGTCATTTAAGAGCACTTTATTAAGTGGTAATGTTCTTATACTACTTTTTGTTTTTGGCGTTGAGAACTGGAAGTCTTTAACCGTTCCACCACGATCAGTAATTTGTTTTTTTACAGATAGTGTTTTATTTACGAGATCAATATTTTTCCAGGTTAATCCTCTAAGCTCTCCTTTTCTCAATCCACAGTAGTAGAGTATTTCAAACATAACCTTACTTTGTAAATTAGTTTCAACAGAAATAAATTGCTTCCATTGCTCATAAGTAAAATACATCATTTCTTTTGGTATATCAGAAGCACTACTAAATTTTGTCATTTTTGAGTATACCTTATTCAAATTAAAATCATACCAGGTCATAGCAAAATTCAAAACTGATTTTAAAAACTTCAAGATATCATTTTTATATCGTGTTGAAATATTTGTTTCATTCATTTGCTTTTTCCAGTTATCATAATGGTTTATATTAAAATCTTTTAATTTGATATTCAATAGACTTTTTAAATATGATTTTTTATTTCCATAATTATATAGAGTAGTAGGCTTAACTTCAATTGTAGTAGTCCTATTTTCAATAAAAATATCAATCATCTCATCAAGAGTTATTTTATCCATGTTTTCATGTCTATGAATTTTTAATCTAAATTCAAGTTCGGCATCTTCTGCTTCTTTTTTAGTAGCAAATTTCCCCGACTTATATCGATTGTTTCTTCCATCCATATCTTGATATCTTACCATAAAGAACCAAGCACGACCGTCTTTAGTTTTATCTTTAGCTTTATAAACAGGCACTATATCATCCCTTTCTTGTGAAAAATTCACACAAATGATATAATGTAAAAGGAAACCCAATTACATTATAAAATGTTAAAGTTGTGCTAAACTTTTAAATTTGTGTTTCTGTTTGATCTACTGCGCCAACAGT
>ONXO01000101.1 GCA_900321795.1 uncultured Eubacteriales bacterium | reverse complement strand
TTTATAAAATTAGACTAGTCATATTTAAAAGGCATTTATTAGGAGGAATATATTTATATAACTAGAAGCTTTAATATTGCTTCCTAGTATAATAAATGCTTTCTTCATTTTTATGTTTAATTCATATGCCTATTTCCATTTAAAATTAGCTACTTCAGGTATATCTTTTCCGTTCTCTCTTATGTATTTGTGATGTTTGTTTAGCATTTCTTCACAATAAGAGATTAAGTCTTTGTATTCTTTTTGTTTGTCTGTATATTTAAGTGTGTCTAATACTATATGATATCTATCTACTTTGTTTTGAACTCGCATATCAAATGGTGTAGTTATTGTTCCTTCTTCGTTGTATCCTCTTACGTGTATATCTTTGTTTTCCCTGTTGTAAGTAAGTTCGTGTATTACGTTAGGGTATCCGTGAAATATAAATAAAATTGGTTTATTCTTAGTAAAGTAGTTATTGTATTCTTTATCAGTTAGTCCATGTGGATGTTTTTCACTTGATTCTAGTTTCATTAAATCTACTACATTTACTACTCTTACTTTTATTTTAGGTGCTTTTTCTTTAAGCAAACTTACTGCTGCAAGGACTTCTAGAGTTGGAGTATCTCCTGCACAAGCTAAGACTATATCAGGTTTTTTTCCTTCATTTGTGGAAGCCCATTTGAATATGCCTATACCATTAGTACAGTGCTTTATTGCTTCTTCCATAGAAAGCCATTGTGGACGCATATGTTTTGAAGCAATCACTAAGTTTATATAGTTTTTAGTTTTTGTTATGTGATCAAATGTTGATATTAGAGTATTTGTATCAAATGGTAAATATATTCTTACTGTATCTGATTTTTTTGGTAATAAATGATTTATGAAACCAGGGTCTTGGTGTGTGAAACCATTGTGATCTTGCTGCCATACATGAGATGTTAATACTACATTTAAACTGCTTATTTCTTTTCTCCATGGAAGTTCTTTTGTTACTTTAAGCCATTTAGCATGCTGTGATACCATGGAATCTATTATTCTTACAAATGCTTCGTAGCTATGAATAAATCCATGTCTTCCTGTTAATAAGTATCCTTCTAACATACCTTCACATACGTGTTCAGAAAGTAAGCTATCTATAACTCTTCCATCTCTATTTAATAGTTCATCTTGTTTTATTATTTTAGTTCCCCATTTTTTGTTAGTAGATTCAAACACATAGTTAAGACGATTAGATAAGGCTTCATCTGGCCCGAATATTCTGTAGTTTTTGTTTTCTTCATTAAGCTCGATTAAGTCTCTAATGTATTTAGATAGCTCTTTCATGTCTTCTGCTTCAGGTAGGCCACGTTTTGTTATTTTTATGCCATAGTCTTCGATATTTGGAGTGTATAGTTCTTTTAGTAAAAGTCCGCCATTAGCGTTTTTGTTTAAGCTTATTGAATGATCTAAATCAGGTGCTAAAGATTTAATTGATTTTTTTATAGAACCATCTTGGTTAAATAATTCGCTAGGTTTATAGCTGCGCAACCATTTTTCTAGTAGTTTTAGATTCCCTTCATTTTGTTTGTTTACTACAATAGGTATTTGATGAGCTTTGAACGAACCTTCAACTTCTTTAGGCCCAGTCCACCCTTTTGGAGTTACTAGTATTATCATTGGATAAAAAGGTCTAAATGTTTTATTTTTACTTTCTATTTTTATTCTAGAAATATATTCGATTATCTCGTCCATAGTGTTTGCCATTAACTTGTGCATTTTAAGTGGGTCGTTTCCTTTTACTATGTATGGTTTGTAGCCTAGTCCTTTAAAGTAAGAGATAAGTTCGTCTTCTGGTATTCTTGATAATATTGTTGGATTAGCTATTTTGTATCCATTCAAATGAAGTATTGGAAGAACTGTCCCATCTAAACGAGGGTTTATGAGTTTGTTTATTTGCCAAGAAGCTGCAAGAGGACCTGTCTCTGCTTCCCCATCGCCTATTGTACATACAGCAATTAGATTTGGATTGTCTAAAACTGCCCCATATGCATGAGCTAAACTATAGCCTAGTTCTCCACCTTCATTTATACTTCCTGGTGTTTCAGGAGCCACGTGAGAAGATACTCCGCCTGGAAATGAGAACTGTTTAAATAGTTTTTTTAATCCTGCTTCATCTTCAGTTATTTTGGGATATATAGTGCTATAAGAACCATCTATGTAAGAATTTGCTACCATAGCTTCTCCGCCATGACCCGGACCTGAGATGTATATCATGTTTATGTCATATTTTTTTACTACTCTGTTTAAATGTGTATATATGAAGTTTTGGCCAGGTGCAGTTCCCCAGTGCCCTACTACGTGAGGTTTTATATCTTTTAAAGTTAATTCTCTTTTTAAAAGTGGGTTATCCATAAGATAAAGCTGCCCCACAGAAAGATAATTTGCTAATCTAAAATATTTATCTAATTGTCTTACTTCTTCTTTAGTTATTCTACTCATTTTATTAATCTCCTTCACTAACTTTATCATCTAAATATCCACTAAAGCGATTAAATCCTTTAGTACTTATAAAATATACATTAGATATTTGGTTATCTAATACTTCAACTATTACAGCTGCTTCAGATGTTAATATATCACTATTAAAGTCAGTTATTAAATTAGTTAGTTCTTCTGTTAAGTCTGTTGTTTCTATATAATATACTATTTTTTCTGTTAATAGTGAGTCAATGTCGTTTCCTACATATATACAGTTACTTTTGCAGTTATCGTTTTTTATTAATATGTAACTTTTTTCATTATTGTTTAAAAGTTCATTAAATTGCTCAGAGTCTAATTTTACTTTGCTTAATTTTTCATTTGCTTCAAATTCTAAATCATTATATGTCATATCATATAATAGATTAAATTCTTTATTATATGAGTCTTCCTTTTCTTTATAAAAATAATAGTTTAAGTTTTCAATGTTTAATACTAACATATTATCACTCATATATATTATACGGAATGCTCTTCCACAGTCCATTTTTATTATTCCTGTATCTTTGTTGTATGAATATGATTTACAACCATTTAAATTAAAAGATGTTCCATTATAAGTAATACCTGTTTTTTGAATTTTAATATCATCATATGTACCACTTGGATAATCGTATTTATAATAAAGTTTATCTAAAACATCATTTGGATAGTAAACAGGTTGATTTAAGTACCCAATTAGGCCTAATGATGTTAATAATATTATTAATACTAAATATATTATAGTTCTTTTCATTTTTGTCCTCTTTCTATTCTATATAAATTATACCACGTTTATTTATTCTTTTTAAAGAGATAAAGAAAAAAAAGATAAACTTTCTTAAGTATTACCTTTAGAAAGTTTAATTAGTTTTTATATACAAAGTTTCGCCTTCATATAATTTTATTTGATACATCGCTGTTTTATCTACTTGATAAGTAAAGGCATATGTCTGAGCTTCTTTTAGCTCTTCTTTTATTAATGCAATTTGTTCTTCTAACAATCTATTTTTGTCTTGTAATTCAGTTATCATTTTCTTTAATACTTCGACGTCTTCAGTAGGTTCATCGTAATAAAGCAGATCTTTTCTAGCCTCTGGATTAGATGATACTATTTGATTTTGATATACATAAGTATAAAGTATTGGGTTTACTTTGGAGTCGTTTATAAATACTTCGTAATGTAAATGATTGCCTAATGCATATCCTGTATTTCCCATAAGGCCTATTTGATCTCCTTTTTTTACTGTATCTCCTACATTTAAAGTTACACTTCCATATTTCATATGGGCATATAGTGTTGATATATATTCATTATGCCTTATTTTTACATAATTTCCATATGAATTACCTGAAGTATCATTTGTTTGGTAATCTTTTCTTATTGATACGACTACACCATCTTCAGCTGCATATATTGGCTGGTTGTTTCCACCAAATGCACTACTCCATCCAAGATCCAATCCATTATGAACACCTTGAGTGAAATACTGGGTAATTGCAATGTAATTAACTGGATATCTAAGTGTCATTTCTTACCATTCCTTTCAATAGTTATTACAT
>ONXO01000102.1 GCA_900321795.1 uncultured Eubacteriales bacterium | reverse complement strand
AGGTGCCTTAGTGAAGGATATTGGAAACATATTTAAAGAAAAACGAGAAGAAATAGGAATAAAACTAGAAGAAGCAGCATCAGATATGGAAATTACTATTGCTCAGCTAGAGAACTTAGAAGATGGAAATGTAAATGCATTTAAAGATATATTCTTTTTAAAGGAGCTTATAAAGAAATATGCTAAGTATTTAAATGTAGATGAAGAAATGGTAATTAGTGAGTTTAATGATTTTGTGTTTGATTATACTTCAAAGATTCCTGTAGAAGAAATAGAAGCTAAAGTAAAAGAAATAGAAAAAGAAGCTGAAAAAGAAGAAAGAACTAGGATAAGTTCTCCTTATACAAGAAAAAGAGTAAAGAAGGCTAAACTTAAACCTGTTTTCTACTATTCAGTTATAACTATTATATTAGTAACTATTACATTGATATTGCTTAATTTATTCTTATCAAACAAGAAAGCTAGTAATAATGTTGAAAGGAGTGCTGTGATAAATGAACTTGCCTAATAAAATAACTATATCTAGAATTATATTGTCTATTGTAGTGTTGATATTACTTATATTACCATTAGAAAAATTGGGTCTAGCAATTCCTGATATAACAGTCACATCAACTTTAAGAATTAACATTAAATATATAATATGTGGAGTATTATTCTTAATTGGATCTGTTACTGATTTTGTGGATGGACATATAGCTAGAAAATATAATATGGTAACTGATTTTGGTAAAGTTATGGATGCAATAGCAGATAAGCTTTTAGTAAATGGAGTATTAATTATACTTGCTTGCCAAGGATTTATAAATGTTATAATTCCAGTAGTTATTATAAGTAGAGACACAATAGTTGATTGTATAAAGATGGTAGCTGGCCAAAAGAAAGGCGCTGTTGGTGCTTCTAAAGCAGGCAAACTTAAAACAGTATTCATGATGTGCGGTGTAACACTTATGTTATTCTATAATTTACCATTTGAAATATGGGGCATTAGAGTAGCTGATGCACTAATAATGATAGCAACAGTTTTATCTGTATATAGTGGAATAGAATATTATATAAAAAATAGAGATGTAATCACAGAGTAAAGTGATTACATTTTTATATCCTTATTTGCAGGTGCATTTAATACTTTACCATCTTTAGTAAATCTAGAGCCATGGCAAGGACAATCATATGTTTCTTCTATTTCATTATAAACTAAAGGAGAATACATATGTGGACATATATGCATTTCATCTGATTTAATTAGTCCATTTACATAACCAGTTACGCTTTTGCCTATATTATTAAATACACCTGTAAATTGTTTGATATTCATCCTATTAGGGTTAAATAAATCTATATATTCATTATCTTTTCTTAAAATAATATCGCTTAGTATCTTTCCAGAAAGTATCCCGTTAGTTAAACCCCAAGTATTGAAACCAGTCGCTATAAGCATCTTATCTCTTAATTTACCTATATATGGAAGAGAATCATTAGTCATAATATCTATATTACTCCAATAATATATGGGAATTAAATTCAAATCATTTACTTTTTTATTAAGCTCTTCAAAATGATTTTTATCATTTAAACTAGTATTAGTACTATGAGAATTAGATAAATAAATTAAATAGTCTTTATAATTTCTAATGGATATAGAAGGATTAGAGTAGCTTATTAAAGATATCTTATCTTTAGTTTTTCTAGTAGCTGTTAAATAGGACTTTTCAAGATATCCTTTTAATGGGAATAAATAAGGTATTATAAAATAAGGATAATGAGAGGCTATAATTACCCACTTAGCCTTAATTCTGTTTCTGTTAGTATAACAAATGTAATAATCTTCTTCCTTTTCTATTTTCTTAATAGAAGTGTGTTCATATATCTCAAATGGTGTTTTCTTAAGAAGACTATTGACAAATTTGACAGGATGAAAAGTGTAAGTATTATTTACTTTAAACATATATCTACTTCTAACGTTATCATATGTGGTTTCTTTAGTAGAAATTTGATTTTGATGCAAGAAGTTTTCTAAGTTTTTTAATTTATCTATTTCACTAACATTATTTGTATAAACATAAGAAGATACTTCTTCAAAATCACATAGTATCTTTTCTTTATTAATTATGCTTTTAGCTAAAGAAATAGCATCTATTTGTGATTTTAAATACAAAGAAGCAGTTTTATCACTAAAGTTCTTTCTTATTTTATCAATTAAATCATTTTGTAAAAAAGATAATTTTCCGGTAGAATTTCCAGTTGTAGCCATAGCAATTTTGTTTTGTTCGGCAAGCATTACTCTTAAATTAGTATCCTTTAAATGGTATAAACAGCTAGCACCTGTAATTCCACCACCTATAATTAAACAATCAACTTCTTTATCTGTATTTAAAGTTGGGTAGTTTATCTTATTTTCTAAATCTTTCCATATACTTATATTCTTCACACGTAATCACCAATATTATTATTTACTAAATAATTAGAAGTATAATATTTTCTATTAATTTCCATAAAAAATAGTTAAATAAACTATTGACTAGATCAAAATACTTTAATAAAATAAAAAATACAGTTGCAGATATGAATAGAAATATTTGTTTTCACAAACAAGTATTTGAAAAAGTGTTGACAAAAGCTTTAATAGGTAGTAAAATTAAATTACAAAGTAGGAGGAAAAATGACAAAAACAGCAGATAAAGATAAAACTTTAGAACAAGTCCTTGCTGATATTGAGAAACAATTTGGTAAAGGATCAATAATGAAATTAGGAGAAGAAGGAGTTAAGAATATAGATGTCATATCTTCAGGGAGTATGACTTTAGATATTGCACTAGGAGTTGGAGGATACCCAAAAGGTAGAATTATAGAAATATATGGACCTGAATCAAGTGGAAAAACTACATTTGCGCTTCATGCTATTGCAGAAGTTCAAAAGCAAGGTGGAAGAGCAGCATTTATTGATGCTGAACATGCACTTGATCCTGTTTATGCTAAAAATCTAGGCGTTAATATTAATGAGTTATTATTAAGTCAACCAGATACTGGAGAACAAGCGCTTGAGATATGTGAAGCTTTAGTTAGAAGTGAAGCTATGTCAATCATAGTAATAGACTCAGTAGCTGCTTTAGTTCCACAAGCTGAGATAGAAGGAGAAATGGGAGATTCTCACGTTGGACTACAAGCAAGACTAATGAGTCAAGCACTTAGAAAGTTATCAGGTGCTATTAATAAAACCAATACTATATGTATATTTATTAATCAGTTAAGAGAAAAAGTGGGAGTGTTATTTGGAAATCCAGAAACCACTCCTGGTGGAAGAGCACTTAAGTTCTATTCTTCAATAAGATTAGATGTTAGAAGAGCCGAACAAATTAAAAATGGCACCGATGTTATAGGTAACAGAACAGTAGTAAAGGTAGTTAAAAATAAAGTTGCCCCTCCATTTAAAACAGCCGAAGTAGAAATTATGTATGGAGAAGGCGTAAGTAGAGAAGGAGAAATAATTGATATTGCTGCTAATCTAAATATTCTAGAAAAGTCTGGAGCATGGTATTCTTATAAGGGTGAAAAAATCGGACAAGGTAAAGAGAACGTTAAAGCTTTGCTAAAAGAAAATAGAGATTTATTTAAGGAACTAGAAGCCAAAATAAGAGAACATTATGGATTTAAAGTTATATCAACCCCAAAAGAAGAAAAAGAAAAAGAGTAATTTAAAAGTCTGTTAGAAGTAACAGACTTTTAAAGTTCATAGAATTTTTAATACTTCTGTTAAAGTACTGTCAATATTTTAGGAAAATGTCTTAAAATAATTTAATTATTAACGGGAAGGATTTATTGCTATGGAAGGCATAAATCTTCCCGT
>ONXO01000103.1 GCA_900321795.1 uncultured Eubacteriales bacterium | reverse complement strand
TTCAGGACAACTAGAAGCTGAGACATTCGCAATGGCTTATAAAAAAGTATATACATTCGGTCCTACTTTCAGAGCTGAAAATTCTAACACAAAGACACACGCTAACGAGTTCTGGATGATCGAACCTGAAATGGCATTTTGTGATTTAGAAGGTGATATGGACATTATGGAAGATATGCTAAAATATGTAGTTAATTATGTACTAAAAAAATGTCCTGATGAAATGTCATTCTTTGATAAGTTTGTAGAGAAAGGACTTTTAGAAAAATTAAATAAATTAATAAATAGTAAATTTACTAGAATCTCTCACGCTGAAGTAATCGATATTTTACAAAAGGCAGATGTAAAATGGGAATTTGCTCCTAAACAGGGTGAAGACATAGCAAAAGAACATGAAAAATACATAACTGAGTACTTTAATGGTCCAGTATTTATAACTAATTGGCCTAAGGATATAAAAGCATTTTATATGAAACAAAATGATGATGGTAAAACAGTGGCTGCCGTAGATTTAGAAGTACCTGGAGCAGGAGAATTAATGGGTGGTTCTCAAAGAGAAGAAGATTATAATAAATTAGTATCTAGAATGAAAGAGCTAGGTATGAAAGAAGAAGATATGTATTGGTATCTAGATTTAAGAAGATTTGGTGGATGTGTTCACTCCGGATTCGGAATGGGATTTGAGCGTTTATTAATATATCTAACAGGTGTAGAAAACATAAGAGATGTTATTCCTTATCCTAGAACACCTAAATCTTGTGATTTTTAAAAAAGACATAACAATAAAATAAGCATATTATATATAAATGGGGGTTTAATATGCAAGAAGTTCATTTAAGTAAAATTAATTTAATTATCGAAAAAGCGTGCATTACAGACATTAAAGAGATTGGAATGACTATGGTTTATACTTTTAATGATAAAGATAAACTAACGACTCTTTCGTATGACAAAACAAATAAATTCATAATAGAAAATAATGATTTATATTTAATAAAAGATAATAAAAGACTTCTTGCGCTTAAAAATGAAAATGATGATATACACTTTATACGTAATAAAGTAGAGTTGGATATTAAGGATTATGGCAATAACTTATATTTAACTAAAGATGAAAATGTTAAATACATTATAGATAAAGGCTATTCTTTATGTGAGTTTCTACTAGAACTAGAAGAAACTACTAGTGAAAAATATAACTATTTGATAAGGAAAAACAAGCTACTGTAATGTAGCTTTTTCTTTTACATAAAATTAGCACTTAACTATTGACTTTGCTAAAAAAGAATACTATAATACTATTAGCACTTAGAAAAAAGAAGTGCTAAATTGGAAGGAGTATGAATATGATAAGTAGTAGACAAAAAGATGTCCTAAAGGCTATTGTTGAAGAATATATTAAATCTGCAAGACCTGTAGGTTCTAAAAATTTGTCTAAAAAGTTTAAAGTTTCTTCTGCAACGCTTAGAAATGACATGATGGCTTTGGAAGAAGAAGGATACTTAGAAAAACAACATATTTCTTCAGGGCGTATTCCATCAGAAGATGGATACCGTTACTATGTGGACTCTTTAATGGAGCCAAAAAAGATAAGTGGAGAAGATATGTTAAAACTTCAAACTATTTTCTCAAATAATGAGCTTGATCTTAATGGAGCCATAGAAAAGTCTTTGGAGATAATTAGTGATATTACTAATTACACATCAGTAGTTTTAGGAAGAGCATCAAAAGATAATAATCTTGAAAAAGTCGAGGTTATCCCACTTAGCTCTAAAGAAATCGTGGCTATTGTTATAACAGACAAAGGACACGTAGAGAATAAGCAAATAACTTTGCCTGAAAGTGTTGATGCTAAGGAAGTTAGTAAAACCAGCGAGCTTCTAAATAGAATGCTAAAAGGAACTCCAATTGATGAAGTTGGAAGTAAACTAGAGTTTGAAATAAAACCAATAATTGGAAACTATGTTAAAAATTATGAAGTTTTATATAATGCATTCTATGAAGCATTAAGTAACTTTACAGCAGACACGGGTGTTCATTTTTCAGGGAAAACCAATATATTAAACATGCCAGAGTTTTCTGCAGTCGATGATGTTAAAAATATCATAAGTAAATTTGAAAGCAAAGATATAGTGAGTAAAATTGAAGAGACTGATGACGAGGTTAAAGTATATATTGGAAGTGATAACGAACTAGATGATAATGTAACAGTAATAAAAACTAAATATAAAACAAAAGACAAAGAAGGGACACTTGCAGTAATTGGACCAAAAAGAATGGACTACGAAAGGGTACTTAACTTACTTGAGTACATCAAAAGCGAAATAGAAAAGAAAGGAAGTAACTAATGAAAGAAGAAAAGGAAGTAGAAGTACTAGATTCAAAAGAAGATGAAAAAGAATCAAAGCATAAAAAGAAAAATAGAAAAGATAACTTGCTTAATGAAAAAATTGAACTTCTAGAAAATAAAGTTAGTGAACTAGATGATAAAAACAAAAGACTTCAAGCAGAGTTTATAAATTATCAAAATAGAAAAGAAATAGAAATACAAAAAATATGCGAGTATGATGGAGAAAGTGTTTTAAAAGAAATACTGCCTACTATTGATAATTTTGAAAGAGCAATAAAACTAGATGACAGAGATTTGTCTGATGAAGTTAGTCAGTTCTTAAGTGGATTTAAAATGATATATACTTCACTTTTAAGCACACTTGAAAAACTAGGAGTCAAAGAGATGAATATAGATGGTAAGGAGTTCGACCCAAGCATATCTCAGGCCGTGTTAGTTGAAGAAGATGCATCTAAACCTGCAGGAGTAGTACTTGAAGTACTTCAAAAAGGCTATATGTATAAAGACAAAATATTAAGACAAGCTATGGTAAAAGTAAATAAATAAAGGAGAGATTAAATTATGAGTAAAATAATAGGTATAGACCTAGGAACAACAAACAGCTGTGTAGCTGTACTAGAAGGTGGTAAAGCAAATGTTATCACAAATGCAGAAGGAGAAAGAACAACTCCAAGCGTAGTTTCTTACAAAAATGGAGAGATTAAAGTAGGAACTGTTGCTAAAAACGAAGCTATTACATCAAGTGATGTAGTAAGAAGTAATAAAAGATATATAGGTACTGATCACAAGTTCCATGTTAATGGAAAAGATGTAACTTCAGTAGAAGTAAGTGCCCAAATACTTATGAAATTAAAGAAAGATGCTGAAAGCTATTTAGGAGATAAAGTAACTCATGCAGTTATAACTGTACCAGCTTACTTTAACGATTCACAAAGACAAGCTACTAAAGATGCTGGTAAAGTTGCAGGATTAGAAGTAGACAGAATAATAAACGAACCTACTGCTGCCGCAATAGCATATGGCATTGATAAACAAGATAAGAATCAAAAGATTTTAGTATATGACTTAGGTGGAGGAACATTCGACGTATCTGTTCTTGAAATAGGTGACGGGGTTTACGAAGTACTTGCTACTGCTGGTAATAACCGTTTAGGAGGAGACGATTTCGACCAAAGAATTATAAACTACTTAGTAGAAAACTTTAAAAAGGCTAATGGAATTGATTTATCTCAAGATAAAATGGCAATGCAAAGACTTAAAGATGCTGCAGAAAAGGCTAAGAAAGACTTGTCTAGTGCAGTTACAACTAACATAAGCTTACCATTTGTTTCTCAAGGAGAAAATGGACCACTTCACTTAGATGAAACACTTTCAAGAGCCAAATTTGAAGAATTAATTAATGATTTAGTTGAGTCTACTAGAGTACAAGTTAAAGATGCTCTTAAGGAAGCTGGACTTTCTTCAAGTGATTTAGATAAAGTATTATTAGTTGGTGGATCAACTCGTATACCATGTGTTCAAGAATTAGTTAAGAAAGAAACAGGAAAAGAGCCTTCTAAAGAAGTTAACCCAGATGAAGTTGTTGCCATGGGTGCTGCTATTCAAGGTGGGGTATTAACTGGTGAAGTTGATGACTTAGTACTACTTGATGTAACACCACTTTCACTTGGTATAGAAACAATGGGTAATGTTATGACAGTATTAATTCCAAGAAACACAACAATTCCAACAACTAAATCACAAGTATTCTCAACAGCTGCTGACAATCAACCTGCTGTAGACATTCATATTCTTCAAGGTGAAAGACCAATGGCTAGTGATAATAAGACACTTGGAAGATTCCAATTAACTGATATACCACCAG
>ONXO01000104.1 GCA_900321795.1 uncultured Eubacteriales bacterium | reverse complement strand
TTGGTCAATTTATGCAGTTATACCACTATTAGTTTTAAGTATTATTATATTTATTTTGTCATTCAATAATAGAATAGTATCGGAAATTAAAAAAAGGACGTTTATATAAATGAATAGGTTTTTTATCATACAATTTATAAAAAAATAGATCATCTTAGTCTAATTCGCCCCTAACCTTGCATGGTGACAAGCTGCTATTAAATCAAAAAATAATTAATAGTTTTAAAAAAGAGGTGTTTTGAATGAAATATAATATTAATAATTTATTTTTTGCTAAATGCAGACATTGTATTATGGACATAATTAATGTTACTGATGATAATGGAAATGTGATGACACCACACCCAGATTATATTGATTATTACACGATATTATTGTTGAAAGATAATAAATATGTGAATATCTATAATAGAGGTATAAAATATAAAGATATATCTCAAGTCGATAATGTGCAAGAACATTATGATGAAGACTTAATCATTGAGGCATGTGGTTTAAATAATTATATTGATATGAAACACAAGAAGATTTCTACTAAAGAGTGTGAATTAATTGATGTCACAATACAAAAAACTAAATCGTTAAAATTAAAATATGGTTATAAAACTGTAAATAATAAATAAAAATTGTATATACTAATTTTCTTAAAAATATATAGTATATTTATATTGCACTGAAAAAGTGTGAAAATGTTTGAGAACTTCTATCTTTTTGATGAAGTTTTCTTTTGCTTTATGATAGAATATGTCTTATTAAGAAGTAATAGAAACGGATATAAAAAAGTTAAAACAATAATTGATTGAACAAAAAAGTCAAAATTCAAAGGTAATATTTATCATTTTTCACAAGTTAATTTTACATATAGTTCAAATAAGATTGCTTAAACAAAAATAATAATCTAAGAGGACAAAACTATAGATAGAGTTTTCATTTACTATTTTGACTTGGAAGAATTCATAAAGCATTTTAGTTGTGAAACAGGTTAAAATAATTATATTTATTATTGAAAGAAATAAAAATTTATGTTAAACTTTTATTATATGGGAGAGAGCAAATGAAGAAGAGTAAAATGTTTTATGGAATATTAATAATATTTTTATCATTATTAGGTTTATCATATAGTATATTTATAAGTGAAAGTAAAAGAGTAACTGCCGGAGAAATATTAGTAGGCAATCTATTATATGGAATAAACATATATGAAGATAACTCATATACTCCAATAACTGGAACAGCAGTAACAATACCTGCTAATAGCTCAAAAGATTATTATGTAAGAGTATCCTCTATTAATCCAATATCATCAAAGTTTACACTTGCATATAATAATCAGAATGTAGTGGCGGAGGTATCAAGTAGAAGCGGTTGGAATCCATCAGGAGGAATTAATGAATATTCCACGAATGCGTATGTTAAAACAATAAAAGTAAAAGTTACTAATAATACTAGCTCTTCTCAAACTGTTAATTTTGCAGCTTATGGTGGTTATAGCTATAATGCTTTAGCATCAATAAACTTAGGAAATGGATATATCGCAGTGCAAAGTGTTTATTCTGATGTGTTTTTATTAGAAGGTAATACATTAGTTAATGTTGTAAAAGATGATACAAATTGTGAAGCAACAGCACTTAGTCCATGTTTATATGGTGGAGATAGTGTAGTAAACTATTTTCAATTTGAAGAGGGCGGAGATACCTATAGAGTTATAGGTAATTATGTAGTAAATGGTGAAGTTTTAACAAAAATAATTGGCCCAGCATCAAATAATGAAAATATTAATTCAAGTACTACTTTTGCCGAATCTGAATATTTAAAAATAGGTGGAGATGAGTCATATTTAGGTGCTGATTATTCGTCGCTAAGTGTTTATTATTTAAATAAAGATGTGATAGTTGTAGGTTCAGGTACGTCTAATGATAAATTTACAATTTCTGAAGCAAATGATTTGAATTTATACGAATATGAATATATAGGTCAGGAAAGTCCTGAACCAAGTTTGGCAACTTTAAAACAAGGACTTGGAATTACTTATGCTGCTACTGTTATCTGTTCTTCTGGAACGACAGCAACAATAGATAATTCAGGCGTTATTACTTTTACTAGTATTTCAGTGCCAGCTAGATGTAAGATTAGGTTTACAGACTATACAAATTATACAATAAATGTAACTGCAACAAATAGTGAACAAGGTACAATTAGTCAAAATGTTATAGGTGATAATCAAACTGAAATCACAATAACACCTTCTGCTGGTTACACACTTACAGGAGCTACAGCTTCATGTGATAGTGCAACACCAACTGTTCATGCTTCTACAGGAAAGCTAATTATTACAAATATATCATCATCACAAAATTGTACTATAACATTACCTGCAAAAACACTAACCGTAACATTTGATGCAAACGGAGGAAGTGGATTAACTTCATCAAGTAAAACAGTAACTTATGGAGAAACATATGGAAC
>ONXO01000105.1 GCA_900321795.1 uncultured Eubacteriales bacterium | reverse complement strand
CAAATTGAAGTCGATGGTGGAATAAACAATGATACCATAAAACAAATACCAAAAGCAGACATAGCTGTAGTTGGATCTTATATTACAGACAGCAATGACTATAAAAGCCAAATAGAAAAGGTAAGGGATAATTATGAATAAAGCATTCACATTAGCTGAACTCATGGGAGTAATTGTAATACTAGGAATTATTGCTACTATTGTTACATTTACTGTTGATAGAAATATACAAAAGAGTCATGTTGCTGCATGCCTAGCTCAAGAAAAAACTATTATTGAAGCTGCTAAAACTAGGAAAATCGATAAACCTAATGATAGCCAAGAAGAAATAACAATAGCGACATTAATAGCAGAAGGCTACTTAGATGAAAGCTTAAAAAACCCCATGACAAAAAGAGAATATAATGATAAAACCAAGGTTTTGAATTTAAATGGTGAATATAAATTAATATATTTTGAAGAAAAGGGTTGTACAAACGCTATAATGACAGTTGAAAATAGAATTGAACTAGCTAAATCAATGTTTGAGAATAATTATGAGGTAGAAACTATCATTTCATATACCAATTTATCAGAAGAGAAGATAGCAGAGATTCTCCCAACAATAAAATCATGGACAAGTGACGCTAATACAGATTTCCATGAAAAAAAATATAAAGATAATATAACTTCTGTAATATTTGAAGATTCTATAAATATTCCAGCAGGAACTACTAATTGGGATATATCAGAAAAAGCAAATAAATCAGTTATGGCATGGGTTACATCAGATAACAATGATAGTACTAAATACGTGCTTCATATAGCAGGTAAAAATGGAGTTGTTGCTAATACTAATTCATCATATTTGTTCTATGAGTTTGCCAATGTAAAATCAATAAATTTTAATAATAATTATGATACAAGTATGGTTACAAATATAAGTCAGATGTTTCAAGACTGTAGTCAACTTACTACTTTAAATTTTGGTGATAAGTTTAATACAGGTAGAGTAAAAAACATGTCTAGTATGTTTTCTAATTGCGCTAGCCTTGCTAGTTTAGACCTAGGAGATAAATTTGATACAAGTAATGTAACAAATATGTTTGATATGTTTTATAATTGCAAAAATCTAATTAGTTTAGACTTAGGTGATAAGTTTGATACTAGCAAAGTAAAAAATATGGGTTCTATGTTTATTTTTTGTAATAACCTTACTAGTTTAGATTTAGGAAACAAATTTGATACAAGCAATGTAACAAACATGATCAATATGTTTTGGGATTGCAAAAGTCTAACTAATTTAGACCTAGGAGATAAATTTGATACGAGTAATGTGACAAGTATGGATTCTATGTTTAATGGTTGTAACAGACTTACTAGTTTAGATTTAGGAAACAAGTTTGATACAAGTAAAGTGACAGATATGAATAATATGTTCAATGGCTGTAATAATCTCACTAGTTTGAAATTAGGAAGTAAGTTTGATACTAGCAAAGTAACAAGAATGGGCCATATGTTTTCAGCAAATAAGCTTACTAGTTTAGATTTAGGAGATAAATTTGATACAAGTAATGTTAAAAATATGAATGGCATGTTTTCTAGTTGTAATAACCTACAAAGAATATATACAAATGATAAATTTGTTACAACGGGAATTGCAGACGATAGTTCTTCCAATGGTGGGAACTTATTTTGGGGAGATACTAAATTAGTAGGTGGAAATGGGACAACATATTCATCAGAACATATACATAAAGAATATGCTAGAATTGATAAACCAGGGCAGCCGGGATATTTTACACAAAAATAATAAGGAGGAATAATTATGAAAAGAATAACTGTTGATGGAAATGAAGCCTGCGCTTTAGCTTCATACCTTTTTACGGAAGTGGCCGGAATATACCCAATAACCCCATCTAGTCCAATGGCAGAAAATATTGATGCCTGGGCTAGTAATGATAAAAGAAATTTATTTGGAGATACCGTAAAACTAGCCGAAATGCAAAGCGAAGCTGGAGCTATAGGTATGGTTCATGGAAGTCTTCAAGCAGGCCTTCTAACAAGTACCTATACCGCATCTCAAGGACTTCTTCTAATGATTCCAAACATGTATAAAATAGCTGGAGAAATGCTTCCATGTACAATGCATGTTGCTGCAAGAACTCTAGCTACCCATGCCCTAAGTATCTTTGGTGACCATAGTGATGTTTATGCTACAAGATCTGCTGGCTTCTGTATGCTTGCTTCTTCTAGTGTTCAGGATGCTTATTATATGGCCTTAGTATCACACTTATCAGCTATTAAATCATCCCTTCCATTTATGCACTTTTTTGATGGCTTTAGAACCAGTCATGAACTAAATAAAATAGATATAATAGATGAGGAATTAATAAAACCATTATTAGATAAAGAAGCCCTAAAGAAATTTAGAGAAAAAGCTCTAAGCATTAATAATCCAGTTACCAGAGGCACCAACGAAAATGGCGATATTTTCTTCCAGCACACCGAATCTAGAAATACCTACTATGATAAAGCCATAGATAACGTAGAATATTACATGAATGAAATAAATAAACTCGCAAAAACTGACTATAAACCATTTAATTATTATGGTAGTAAAACCCCAGAAAAAGTAATAGTAGCCATGGGCTCAGTATGTGAAACTATTAAAGAAACTATTGACTACCTAAAAGGAAATATCGGCCTAATTGAAGTACACTTATATAGACCATTTTCAGTAAAACATCTTTTAAATGTTCTTCCAAGTTCTACTAAAAAAATAGCTGTTTTAGATCGAACTAAGGAACAAGGTGCAAACGGGCAGCCACTTTACTTAGATATCGTAAATGCCCTAAAAACTAAAGACATTACCATAGTAGGCGGAAGATATGGACTATCGTCTAAAGATACTACCCCAGGCATGATAAAAGCTATTTATGATATGCTAGATAATCCTAGAAACAATTTTACCATTGGTATTAATGATGACGTTACCAATTTAAGCATTCCATACGAAGATTTAACCACAACAAATAATGATGAATTTTTATTATATGGTTATGGTAGTGATGGAACTGTATCAGCCTCTAAATCAATTATTAAATTAGTAGGGGATAATACAGATAAAGATGTTCAAGGATACTTTGAATATGATTCCAAAAAATCAGGAGGTGTCACCATATCACACCTTAGATTTTCAAATGAAGAAATTAAATCAACTTACTTTGTAAAACATCCAAAACTAATACTTATTACCAAAGACTCATATTTAGAAGACTTTGATCCAATTTCTAATATTAAAGAAAATGGAATACTAATTATAAATACTTCTAAAACAGAAGAAGAAATCCTAAAAGCCTTAAATCCATATAAAAGTATACTAAACCAAAAAAATATAAAATTATATACAATTAATGCCTATGAACTAGCTAGAAAACAAGGACTAGGTAATAAAATTAGTATGATTATGGAAAATGCTATTTTCTATTTAACAGACCTTTTAGATTATAAAATAGCTACTAACTATATGGAAGATTATATAACTAATAAATTTGGTAAAAAAAGCAAGAAAATAGTTAATAATAATATAAATGCCCTTAAAGAAGTTACTAATTATTTAAAAGAAATCAAATTAGATGATAAACAAGATAAACTAAACTTAAAACTTGATAATATCTATGATGTTATCAAAGCAAGAAAAGGAAATGAACTAAAAGTATCAGACTTTATAAACCCTGATGGTACATTTACCCATACAAATTCAAACTCCAGAGGAATTAGTGATATAACTCCTAAATGGATAAGTTCCAACTGCATTCAGTGTGGTATGTGCAGTATGGTTTGCCCTCACGGCGTAATAAGACCATTTTTACTAAATAAAGAAGAGTATGAGAAATCCCCAAATTCAGTAAAAGCAAAATGCATAGAAGCAGCAGGTATAAAAGACCATTATTTTATTATCGGTGTTTCTTTAGAAAACTGTACAGGCTGCGGCGTATGTATAAATACCTGTCCAGGCAAAAAAGGAGAAAAAGCCCTTACCTTTGAAAAAATAGCCATTTCTAAAGATTTTGATTATTTAGTAAATAATGTTACAAATAAAAATTTAGTAAAAAAAGAAACCATAAAAGGAAGTCAATTTATTAAACCAAAATTTGCCTTTCATGGAGCCTGCGCCGGCTGTGGTGAGACTGCTTATATTAAATTGTTAACTCAACTATTTGGTGACAATCTAATGATAGCTAACGCAACAGGCTGCTCATCAATATATGGCGGTAGTATCCCAGACCTTCCATATGAACTTCCTTGGGCCAATAGCCTGTTTGAAGATAATGCCGAATATGGTTACGGAATGCTGTTTGGCTATGAAGCCGGAAGAAGTAAAGTAAAAAAATATATGGAAAATAATAAAAACGAACTTTTTGATATCTGGCTTAATAACTATAATGATTATGAAGTGACTAAAAAAGTATATGACAAAATAGATTATGATAAACATGAACCCCTAAAAGAACTTAAAAACTATATCATAAAACCAAGTATTTGGGAAGTAGGTGGAGATGGATGGGCATATGATATCGGCTTTGGTGGCATAGACCATGTTCTATCAAGCGGAGATAATATAAATATCCTTGTCTTAGATAGTCAAGTTTATTCCAATACTGGAGGGCAATCTTCAAAAGCAACTCCAAAAGGAGCCGTTGCTAAATTTGCTGCCAACGGCAAAAAAACAAGTAAAAAAGATTTAGCTAGAATCGCTATGAGCTACCCAAATGTATATGTTGCAAGTGTTAGTCTAGGAGCTAATATGATGCAGACTATTAAAGCCTTTGAAGAAGCTGAAAAGCATGATGGACCATCCATTGTAATTGCCTACACTCCATGTATATCTCATGGAATTAAAGGCGGTATGGCCAATAGCGTAAACATGGAAAAACTAGCTACAGACTGTGGTTATTTTCCAATCTTTAGATATGATGGAAATACATTTACACTAGATAGTAAAGAGCCAAACTTCGACCTTTATGATGAATTCTTAAATAATCAAACTAGATATAGCATGCTAAAAGCCGTTAATAAAGATAAAGCCGAAGAACTACTAAAACTAAATAAAGAAAATGCTATTAAAAGATTTGAATATTATAAAAATTTATAATGTAAAACAAGTGTAT
>ONXO01000111.1 GCA_900321795.1 uncultured Eubacteriales bacterium | reverse complement strand
GAAACATATTAAGAATATAAAATTCATTTATATCATAATTATTTTTAATTATATTTAAATCTCTTGCTAAAGTTAAAGGATTACAAGACATATATTCTATATTACTTGGTTTAATATTTAACACATTATCCAAAGTTACTTTATTTAACCCACTTCTTGGTGGATCAATTATAATTGTATCAATATCATCTTTTATTTCTTTTATCTTAGATGAATCACCTAACATATAATAATTATCTTGATTATTAATTTTAGCATTTTTAATGGCATCTTTGACTGCTTCAGGAATAATTTCAATTCCATATAACTTATCTTTTTTTACAGCCATTCCTAAAGTTCCAACACCACAATATAAATCCACAACTGTACCATAGTTTTCTTTCTTTAGAATATTAAATACTTCATTTAAAATATCTAGATTTATTTGAAAGAAAGAATTTATATTAACTTTAAATAAATAGCCACCTATTCTTTCAATAAAACTATCTTCTCCATAAATTAATTTGTCATTTACAATTATTCCTACTATTTTATGTTTTTTAATTAGTTCATTTATATTGATATCACATTTATCATTAGTACTTATTTTAATTAATAACTCATTATTATAATTACATCTAATTATAATTTCACCATCTTGAATATTAAATAATTCTTTATCTTTGATTAATTCATTAATTGCATCTTTAGCAAGTAAACAGTGATCTATTTTTATAAAATTATGAGATGAAGAATTATAATATCCCCAAGAATTATCTTTAATTTTAAACTCAATTTTATTGCGGTAATAATATTCTTTTGAACTAATAAATATAGGATCAACTTCTAAATTAGCATACCTTTTTAAAATATCTTTAACAATATCTAATTTAATTTTTTCTTCTTCTTTAATATCAACGTGTAAATAATTACATCCACCACATTCTTGATAATATAGGCATTTACTTTCTATTCTTTTAGGAGATGACTCTATAATATTAACAAGTTTACCTTCTAAATAATTCTTTTTATCTTTAGTTATTTCTACTTCTACTAATTCATCAGGTAAAGTATTTGGTATAAAAATCACCTTATTATCTATTTTAGATATACCATTACCTTGATGGTCTAATCCATTAATTTTTAATTTTGTAGTCATATAATTTCTTCACTTCTTTTATTGTTAAAGGGCGATATTCACCACTTTTAAGACCATCTGTACTTAAAAAAGCATATTCTACTCTTGATAATTTATCAACTAAATATCCTAACTCTTTAAATACATTTTTTACTATATGATTTCTTCCTTCAACAATCGTAATTTCTACAATAGAATAATCTTTTTCTAAATCAGTCTTTTTTACCTTAACTCTAGTTGGTGTGCACTTAACATTATCAACCATAACTCCATCCTTTAATTTATGGATGTCTTCAATCTTTATTGCCTTATTTAATTTAGCAATATACTTTTTAGGAACATGATTTGATGGATGAGAAAGGATATTAGTAAGCTCACCATCATTAGTTAAAATAATAAGTCCAGTTGTATCATAATCTAACCTTCCAATCGGATAAATCCTACTACTCGTATTTATTAAATCAGTTACAGTAGTTCGATCATGTTCATCTTTAGCAGATGAAATAACTCCTCTTGGTTTATTTAATAAATAATAGACTAGTTCTTCTTTTCCAAGGTGTACACCATCTATAACAATGTCATCATTACCACTTACTTTAGTTCCTAAAGTAGTCACTTTTTCGCCATTAACATAAACTTTACCACTTAATATTAATTCTTCAGCCTTTCTTCTAGAAGTATATCCAGAAGCTGCAATTACTTTTTGTAATCTTTCCATAAAATATCACATCACTTCTATAAGATTTTAACATATTTTAAGTAATAAATATAGAAAAAAATCTTATTGTTTAAGAGCCAAAGAATATTGATACTAAAATAAACGATGCTACTATTCCACAAAAATCGGCAAATAATCCTGCGGGAAGTGCATATCTACTTTTAGTTATACCAATACTTCCAAAATAAAGAGCAATTACATAAAAAGTTGTATCAGATGAACCTTGAATAGTACTAGCTAAGAGTCCCATAATACTATCTGGTCCATATTTATTAAATATTTCTATCATTAAAACAAGAGTACTATTTCCAGATATACTTCTTAAAAAACACATAGGAATAATATCACTTGTTAAATTAAATTTATTTAAATAATTACTTAAAAAATCAAAAACATCATTAATAAAACCACTTCTAACTAAAATATTTACAGCAAAAACCATGGCAAACAAATTAGGCAATATTTTAAAAGTAGTAATAGCTCCTTCCTTAGCTCCTTCTAAAAATTCATCATAAATATTTACTCTCTTTTTAAAACCATAAAGAATAATAAAAAGCACAATAAAAGGAAGGACTAATAAACTAATACTTTCCATTTCTTCTCCTTATTAAATAATCGATAGTAAGTCCACCTATTGTTGATATAGTAGTTGCTAATATACATGTTGGTATGACCATAGTTGGATTGACACTTCCTGCTGATAATCTTAAAGATATAATTGTAGTTGGAATAATTGTTACTCCACTTGTATTAAGTACTAAAAATGTTATCATTGCTGGTGTTGCTTTTATTTTATCAGGATTTAATTCTTGTAATTTTTCCATTGCTTTTAAACCAAATGGAGT